>NZ_JBWYIY010000001.1:0-278097 GCF_056779975.1 Acinetobacter sp. ANC_7511 | reverse complement strand
ACCGTGGCAAAAGATTGGGATTAAGATTCAGTTTAATCGCAGGGATTTATAATTTAGAACTGAGTAAAAAATGATTTATGAAAGAACCCTAATATTTTAGGGCTATCTTGTTTATAAAAAAAGATATTAACCATTGTGACAACTTAAAGTAATTAGACTCTTTTTAGCTTTTTTTAAAATTAATATTTTAAAAAACTAATGTCTACTTCGGCTGTATCAAGTATCCATTTTTCAATGCGCTTATGGTGTAAACGAAGTAGATCCAAAGGACGATTTTTGTAATGCTTTTCTATTAAAGTTTTGGGTGAATGCCCCATTATATTCTCCGTAACGCCAATAGGTACAGAAACCCACTCTGAAAGATTGCTAAATGATCTCCTGAGATCATGAATAGTTAAAAGTGGTAAGGAGTGTTTTTTTAAAGCTCTATGGTATTGTTTTCTTACGTCTACAATATATCCAGTTTTGGATTTGGAGCTTGAGAAAATATAATTTTTTTGATTCAAAGAAGGTATATTGTTAATCAGATATTCAACATAAGGTGTTAGTGGTATTTGTATAAAACTCTGGCTCCCTTTATTCCATATTTTTATACTTTTCCACTTAAAATCTACATCAGAATATTTAAGAGATCTCAAAGCTTCAGATCTTGCTCCTACTAAAAGACAAATTTTTAAAAATGATCGATGGACAATATTATTTATCTCATCTACGGCTTTAAACCATGTTTTTAATTGTGCCTTTTCTAGTGAGTTAGTCTTTGGGGTAACTCTATGGACTAACTCACGGACACTTTTTGATTTGTATATTTCAGGGGATATCAATTTATTATATATATCGTGTTCACTACACCAATTTATAAATGCTCGTAATATTCTGAATGCTAGAGAAGCTATGGTTTTGTGTTTAAGATTTTCTTTAGCAAGCCAATCCACCAAATCATTGGACTTAAGAGAAGCCAAAGGAATATTTAATAAAGGGAATAAAGCTCCAGGTTGAGTGTGACCTTCGCCAATTTTTTTTAATTTACCTCCAGATTGGGAAATTTTAACTGCATCTTCATATGTTCGTTCTGACCATATACTTTTACGTGACTCAAGGTATTCTTGGTAGGCCTCATTTAATGTTATTTTATTCAATTTTCTATTAATCATACTTTCATGATTAAGTTTTGCTTCTTCATTCTTGATTCTCCGAGGATCTTTTCCTTGATCGCACAAATTCTGTAATCTTCTAGCTTCTTTTCTAGCATCATCTAAACTCCAGCTTTTTATATCTCCAATTGTCATTCTAATTGATCTATTGAAAACTTTGCTCTGGAAAATATATGCTCGATTATTATTAATCGTGACACGTACTGATAAACCGACTGTATCAGTATCCCAATAAAAAATTTGATTCTTTCCTCGGGGAGGTATAGGAAAACTTTTAACTTTAGATGATGTAAATTTAATCTTCATGGCAAACATCCTATGACTATAGTGTAAGCAATATGTAAGTAAATTTAGTAAAGTTTACTCAATAATATTAAATATTAAATTTATTAAATTTTCTGTAAATTATTGTTTTTTATAAATAAATAAACATTTATCAATTGTAATCAACACTGTTAACAACGAACTCATAATCCGTTGGTTGACAGTTCAAGTCTGTCTGGGCCGACCAAATAAAACGACCACTTACATGCATTAATTGTAAGTGGTTTTTTATTTTTTAAATTTTGGTAAGTAAATGGTAACAGCTTAAATCAGCAATTATTTATAATGAGCTTTAGGGCATAAAGAGTTCAAAGATTGAATATCCTGATTTAATCAAATTTAATGGTTGTTCTACAATCTTGTTCAAAAGCCTATTTTTCCTAAGCTATTTAAATTTAATAGATAATTTGGATATGGGTTACACCCAATTTAGTAAATCTTTGAATAAGTGTATGAAATCTATTCATTTGGATTTAGACAATGATTGCAGTCTAAAAAAATTCGGTCAATAAAGACACATGCTTAATTTTTTTCAACACTTAGAACTTCAAAAATTCTGTATTTTAGTAGAGTATTTAACCTCAACCAAAAGCCAACAGATAACACGTAATATAGCGGGCTTTCAAGCCTTTGTAGCCATTGCCGATCGTGTCCAATCGGATCACGATATGGCACCCCTTGAAGCAAGTCAGGATTATCCAAAATCAATAGATAAAGTTTTGCATTTTTCAGGGAAAGGTCGTGATATTAAGGATTTCGAGTTATTTCTTCATCAGGCTAGTTCAGCTCAGATTAGAAATTTACTTTTGATCACTGGTGATAAGCTTAAAGAGCATAGTTATGGGGATGATCAATTTGAACGTACTCGATATCTAGAATCGATTAATGCTGTGATGTCCGCAAAGAATTATGGTGGATTTAACATAGGTGTAGCATTTAATCCCTTTAAATATACTGAGGCTGAGCATTATGCTCAATATTTAAAATTACATAAAAAAGTTAGTGCCGGCGCAGATTTTATTATTACTCAATTAGGGTATGACATGGATGCCTTAAAAGAGATAAAGTCTTTTCTAAATCATTACCATTACAAACAAAAAATACTGGCTTGCGTTATGCCACTGAGCTTGGCACGGGCCAATTTTATAGTCAAAAATAAAGTCACTGGTATTGTGATTACACCTTATATGTTGAGAGTGTTGGCTGAGGAAAAACAGAATGGATTGGCTGAAAATGCGTATAAGCGGTGTGCCATACAAATATTGATGTGTAAGCTTTTAGGTTTTAATGGTGTTCATCTTTCAGCATGCGAAAATTCAGAAGAACAGAAGGTTCTGCAAAATTATATTGAGCAATATCAACATGATGATTTAGAGGAACTAGAAGCACGCTGGAAATCTCTTTGGCAGATTCAGACTGGAAATGAGTTTGTTCCAGAATTAACTCATGATGCACGTCAACCGACATTAGGTCAGCTGATTAAATATCATCATTTGCATGTCATGCATAAAGCCCTTTTTGAGTCCAAAATCTCTAAAGGTGTAGGTAGGTTTATTTTTAAAGCGTCCTTTTGGAATAACGAGCTAGCATCAAAAACTTTGTTAAAAAGCGAATTTAAGTCAAAACATATGGTTGTGGGCTGCGAAAATTGTGGTCAATGTAGATTGGCTGATACTTTATATATTTGCCCTGAAACATGTCCTAAAGGACTTGCAAATGGCCCTTGCGGTGGCACCACATTTGATCGATGTGAGTTTGGAGATCGTGAATGCATTCACTCTGTAAAAGCCCGATTAGCCAAAGCTGTAGGACAAACTGACGTTTTAAAAGATACCCTGATTGCAACCGTACCCGTTGAAGTTCGTGGAACCAGTTCTTGGAAAAATTGGTTTTTGGGAAAAGTTTAAGTGTGTTCAATTTCTTGTATGAGTTGATTTATAGTATTGAAATGCAATTATTAATTAACGTTATATAGGGGCTTAAATTATCGTATAAATCTTCAAGCCAAAATTTAATCTATTTTCCTATATATCAACATTTACTGATTCTTAAATTCTCATGATGACTCTATAATTTATTTATTACATAGATGTAAAACGAGAATTAAGGATGAGCATAACGCCCATTAAGTCAGGCACTGGCAATTTAGCTAATGTGATTTATCAACAAATAAAGGATGATATTTTTAGCTTTAAGCTCAAACCTGGACAACGTTTTACTGAAACGGACCTTTCTGAAAAGTATGAGGTCAGCCGTACCCCAACACGGCAAGCACTGTATCGTCTTGAACAGGAAGGCTATGTGAATGTGCATTTCCGCAGTGGTTGGGAAATTAAGCCTTTAGATTTTACCTTTTATCAGGAGCTCTTTGATTTACGTATGATCTTGGAAAAAGAGGCTGTTAAACGTTTATGCGTAATGGATCATGAGCAATCTGAAGAATTACAGAATTTAAAGCGATTATGGCTTGTAGACGAACAGGACTATAACCAGAACACCAAAGCATTGGTGCTGCAAAGTGAAGATTTTCATTGTGCCTTGGTTAGAGCTGCAGGAAATCGTCAAATCGCCAAGATTCATCATGAAATCAGTGAAAAAATCCGAATTGTGCTCAGTCTAGGCGCCATGCGTGAATTCGATATCCAGCATGCTTATCAAGATCATGCTGCAATACTTAGATGTATTTTAGCTCGTGATGCTGATGGGGCGATCCATTTAGCAGAACATCATGTCTTACATAGTATTGAGGACGTGAAGAAAATTACTCTTAAAATATTTTCGACTGTTTAGGATAAATTATTAAAAAAATGCCAATTTTAAAAAATTGGCATTTTTTTTGCCTCTAATTCATATCTTGTATACAAGAATGTACACAAAACTAATCCAGCGATGCCAGAACAACATTTGCTTAGTTTTAGTGCATAGATTTAATGAATAGTGCACCAATTTGAATTCAATATTTGTAAACGCATCAATATTGTGCGTATAAATGAGGATAGTTTTTTTGAGATCTCGTGTAACTTTATTAATAGGTTTAACTGGCATCAATCAAGGGGTGTTTGCAACAGATCAGGTCAAAACCCTAGATACGATTTATCTCAGCACAGCTTTAGCCTCAGAATCTACACAGCACGCTCAAGCACTTACCAAATTTCAGCATGATCTATTGGATATCCCGTTTAATAAAAGCCATTTGTCGCAAGACGTTATCCAGCAGCAAGATATTCAGCGCATGGATCAAGCCCTCAGCATCGTGAGTGGGGTATTGCATCAAAATAATTATGGTGGGGGCTTTTGGGATAACTATTCATTCCGAGGATTCCAAGGCAATCCCAATATGGGGGTGGATGCCATTCGTAATGGGCTGAGTGTCAATCGTGGCATTTCTGCACCTAAAGATATGGTCAATATTGAATCACTGGATTTTTTAAAAGGTCCCAGTGCCGCACTGTATGGACGTGGTGAGGTCGGTGGGGCATTGAATGTCACCACAAAAAAACCAAAATGGACGTCTGAAACAACGCTTAATCTTCGTGGGACAACACAAGATGAATATCGTTTAAGTCTTGAACAGACCGCGCCAATCAGCGATGCGTTGGCGTATCGAATAGCCGCTGCAATGGAAGATAACCAGTCTTTCCGTGATCATGTCAGTAGCCAACGTTTATTTGTCGCGCCACAATTCTCATGGAAATTATCTGAAAATACCCAAGTGGATTTAGATACTGAATTTACCCAGCATCTAGGCACATTTGACCGTGGTATCACGGCTGTCAACAACCAGTTATTGATGGATCCAAAGACCTTTACGGGTGAGCCTTCTGATGGTGATATGCGCGTCAAAGACAATCTCTATCAAGTACGATTAAAGCATCAGCTCAATGACGCATGGCAGATGAATGCTGCGATCAGTTATAAAGATGCGCAAATGGTCGGCTATTCAACAGAACCACGCAAATTACAGGCCGACCTTGAAACATTAGAGCGTCAGCGTCGTCATCGTGATTATCAGACCGAGGATATGCTGCTCCAAAGTGAATTACTTGGTCAACTGCAACTCGGTCATGTTCAGCATGAATGGGTACTCGGTGCAGAAACAGGGCGTTTGGACTTTATGCAACGTCAATTGCGTCTTAATCACTCGGCTGCTCAGCCAAATTGGATCAACATTTACAATCCCACTTATGGGCAATTTAGCTCTGAACTACCTTTACATACCGATTCCGATGAACGTCAGCAGTACATGGCTGTGAATGTACAAGATCAGGTCTTTTTTAATGACCAATGGAATGTGTTATTCGGAGGTCGATTCGATCGTGTCGAACAGCGCTTCATCAACCATCGCACGCAGTTCAAGGATCAGAGTACAGCACAAAAGTTTAGCCCACGCATAGGCCTTAATTACCGTCCTATACCAGCACTGTCTGTATATAGCAATTATGGTGAAGCATTTTCCATGAATAATGGCATGGGTCGTACAGGGGAGACGTTTGCACCTGAAACAGCGAAAAGCTATGAAATCGGCGCGAAATACCAATGGCAAGATCACAGTATGCTTAGCATCGCCTTGTTTGATATGAGCAAAAAAAATGTCCTGATGACGGATGCCATTGATCCAAACTATGAAGCTGCGGTTGGTGAAGTGAAAAGCAAAGGGCTCGAAATTGACTTCAACCATCGTATCAATGACCAGATGATGTTGTCAGCAGGCTACGCCTATATGGATGCCAAAGTCAGCAAAGATGACGTGTTACCTGTAGGCTCAGCACTGAGCAACGTACCCAAACATAGTGCACATGTCATGGCAAGTTATGACCTTTGGCAAAATACGCAACATGCAGCAGGTCTAAATTTCAACCTCAATTATGTCGGGCAACGGAGTGGAGACAGCCCAACCAATACGGCTAATGGTTTCAGCTTACCTGCCTATACCGTATTGAACCTTGGGGCTTATTACCAAGCAAATCCAAATTTACGCTATCAACTGAATATTCATAATCTGTTAAACGAGGAATATTATCTATCCAGTTATAGCCATGTATGGATTCAACCCGGTGAGCCGATCAAAGCAGCGTTATCGGTACAGTGGCAATACTAATGCAAAGATTTATTGTCCTTTTACTGAGCTGTGTACTGTTGGGTTGTACGGCAACAGAGCAACCGATATCAGCAAAAATACAAAGCCCAACATCGCACTGTGTGGTTGATAGCTCAGAGACCGA
The DNA here is from genome assembly GCF_056779975.1 of Acinetobacter sp. ANC_7511. Classification (NCBI taxonomy): domain Bacteria; kingdom Pseudomonadati; phylum Pseudomonadota; class Gammaproteobacteria; order Moraxellales; family Moraxellaceae; genus Acinetobacter; species Acinetobacter sp. ANC_7511. The sequence continues at coordinate 271,397 of NZ_JBWYIY010000001.1, read as the reverse complement.
AGTCTGCCTAGCTCAGCCAGCACAGCGTATTGTGTCCTTGTTTGAATCAGGTTTAGACGGGCTATATATGTTGGGGCAGGGTGCAAAGGTCGTGGGGATTCCTGCTGAGGTCTATTTACAGACCTTGTTATTTAATGCTTATTCCAAAATGGATCCACGTATTGCCAATAAGCAACTCGCTACACCTTCACAAGGCTCAAATGCCACCAACATTGAAAGCTTAATGCTATTAAAGCCAGATTTGGTGATTTTAGGTAGTGGGCAAACACAAACCATTCAATTGCTTCGACAATTTGGTATTGCAGTCTATGTGATGGAATCAGGCACTTACGATCAGGTGAAAGAAGAGCTGTATGAAATTGCACAGCTTACAGGTGCTGAGCAACGGGCTAAAGAAATTCTGGATTTTTCAGATGTGCTTCTGGCTGAAGTGGCACTCAAAACCTCAAAGCAAAAATATAAGCAATCAATATATTACGCATGGTCAGGTGGACGAATTTATTCAACCTCAGGCCGTAAATCGATTACCAATGATTTTATTGAATTGGCAGGGGCTTACAACGTGGTTAAAACGGAGACCAATCAACCGAATGTCAATCCAGAAACGTTGATTGAGTGGAATCCTGACAATATTGTACTGTGGAATACCGACCCAAACCTGATTTATCAGCGTAAAGAATTGCAAGGTCTAAAAGCAGTACAACAACAGAAAGTGTTTAATCTCAGCCCTGCATTTATCTATAACCCACATACCATCAAAATTATTGTGACTGCGATTTATCTACATCATCACATTTATCCTGACACCTCAGACTTAGCAGTTGAAGCTTTGCAACTCAAGATTTTACAGAAGCTCTATGGTCAGAAAATTGCCAAGGAGTTGATGTCATGAGCCATACCTCATGGAAATACACTTGGTTTTATCCATTGCCGATTCTGCTGATTTTTGTGTCGCTGTTGCTCGGCCCCAGTCAAACATTAAACGCAGGGGATTATGCACTATGGTTTATCCAGTGGATATTTGGTACAGCGTATTTTGATGCGCAACAATTTAGCTTGATGCAAAATATTGTCTTCAATATTCGCCTACCACGCATCTTATTAACTTTTATGGTCGGGGCGGCTTTGGCAACAGCCGGCAATGGTTTACAAGCTTTATTCCGCAATCCCTTAGTAGATTCATACGTACTCGGGATTTCTTCAGGTGCCGCCTTTGGTGCGGCTTTAGCATTATCTTTGAGTTGGTTATCGCCCAATTTATCGGCGTTTATTTTTGGCGTATGTGCAGTGGCATTAACCTATGTGTTTGCCCAGCAAAAGCATGAAAGCCAAACTTCATTGGTGATGGTGATTTTATCCGGCATGATTGTTTCAGGTCTGTTTTTAGCAGGACTGACCATTATTCAATATTTAAGTGATCCTTTTAAATTACAAGCGATCGTGCAGTGGACCATGGGGAATTTACATCAGGCATCGTGGCAGAAAGTCCAATATGCGATTGTGCCGATTACGGTGGCTTTAATGGGCTTATACGCCATGCGTTGGCGCTTGAATCTGATGGCATTGGGAGCTGATGAAGCACAAGCTGTGGGGGTGAATCCGAAGTGGGAGCAACTCATACTGATTGTATTGGTGACGCTATGCACCTCCACTTCAGTAGCTGCCGCAGGCATTATCAGTCTATACGGACTATTTATGCCGCATATTGTGCGCATGCTGGTCGGCCCTGACCACCGCTACAGTATTCCTGCCAACATGATTCTAGGCGGTAGTTTTTTACTGCTGATTGATAATTTTTCACGAGTTTTACTGAGCTTTGAAATTCCAATCGGCATTTTCACCATGCTCCTCGGTGCGCCATTTTTTTTATTATTGATCAAAACACAAAGGACGGCTTGGGCATGATTCATATTGAACAGTTGAACTATGCCTATGGGCATAAACACGTGTTAAAAAATATTCAGCTTGAATTCCCAGCGCATCAGTTCTCGGTGATTTTAGGTCGCAATGGTTGTGGCAAATCCACCTTATTTAAGCTGATGGCAGGTTTAGAACAGACCACAGATGGGCAAGTACTTTATGCGGGTCGGGCTTTAGAACATATAAAAGGCAAGGAAAGGGCCGCGCTACTTGGGTTTTTACCGCAGTTCCATAAAACGGTTTTCCCATTTTTAGTTAAAGACGTGGTGATTACAGGTCGGGCTGCATTCAGTCGATTTCGACCATCCAAGCAAGATTGGGACATGGTTGATCAGGCTTTAATGGATCTCGATATCGAACATTTAAAAGAGCGTCCTTATACCGAGCTGTCAGGGGGGGAACGTCAATTGGTGATGATTGCCCGTATTTTGGTACAAGCACCAAAAGTGATTTTATTAGATGAGCCGACTAATCATTTGGATGTTTATTATCAATCTTATTTGATGAAAAAACTACGTCAATTGTCGCGACAGAATTTTACTGTGATCGCTATTATGCATGACCCGAATTTGGCATTTTTATTTGCCGATCATTTGTTCTTTATGCGTGAACATGAAGTGATTCGTCCTGATTCAAAAGCGCGTCTCACCGATCCGAAATTTTTAAAAAGCGTCTACGATGTCGAGTTTCATGAAGCTATGATTCAAGATAAAACCATTGTTATCCCTGATCATTCTTGGTTGTAAAATGAATTTATCCTATGAAACACTGCAATCCGCTGATCAATCTGTCATTCAATTTGCTTTAGATTCACGGCAGCTTTTATTTCCAGAACTGTATGGTGCTTGTATTCCAAAAGATATTGCCCAGTTTGAGCAGTACTATGTGGACAGTCCTTTAGGCTGTTTTATCGTGGTCAAAAATCAAGCCAAAATTATTGCAACGCTTGCTTACCGTGCCTATGACGGACGTTTTGATTTGGATATTGCTGAAGGTGCTGTTGAGGTGGTCAAACTTTTTGTACTGCCTGAATATCGTCGACAAGGCATTGCCACGCAACTGTGTCAGTTATTATTTACACATGCCGAGCAACACGGCATAGAAACCTTGTATTTGCATACACATCCCTTTTTACCTGCAGCGGAGCAATTTTGGCGTTTACAAGGTTTCGACGTGATTAAACGTGAGTGGTTAAAAACTTACAATACCATTCATATGTTAAAAACTATAAAATCTGATCAACAATTTTGAAATTTAGCCATAAGCTTAATTATTTATATAGATTATAGCTAAATACTGAAGTAATCAGTCTAGATCATCCAGAGCATTTGAATAGAATTTCACACCTATTTTGATGCGATCACGCCCTTGGCTCATACGCCAACGATTAGTATCACGTAAGGAATAGACGCAACCACAATATTCCTGTTGGTAAAACTCCTCTTTTTTGCTGATTTCGAGCATACGCACAGCACCACCATTCTTACGCCAGTTGTAATCCCAATAAGTTATCCCTTCATAATGTGAAGCTGAACGATGACCACAGTCGTTGATTTGCTTCATATCTTTCCAACGGGAAATACCAAGCGAACTACTTATTAGACTGAAGCCATTTTCAGCTGCATATAAAGCTGTACGTTCAAAACGCATGTCAAAACACATAGTACAACGAATGCCTTTTTCAGGTTCATTTTCCATACCTTTGGCGCGTGCAAACCAATTGTCTGTATCGTAATCACAGTCGATAAAAGGAATGTTATGTTTTTCGGCAAAGCGAATATTTTCTTCTTTACGAATTTCATATTCTTTGACAGGATGAATATTGGGGTTATAAAAAAAGATCGAAAAGTTGATGCCTGATTCAATCAGGGTTTCCATCACTTCACCCGAGCATGGTGCACAGCAGGAATGAAGTAGAAGTTTGTCGTGACCTGCTGGGAGAGACAGTTTTTGACGTTCAAGTTTGTTTGACATGGTTATATAGGTTTAAATTTAAACCCTATATTTTAAAGATTGAGTAGATAATTAAACCTCTAATAAGCTGATATTTTCTAAGGTTAGGTTGAGATAAATTCACTTGAGCACCATTTGAGTGAACGGAATCGCATCCGTATACCAGTGATCTACTCATTAACTGCATGGATAAGTTAGCTCATCTATTCTAAATCGCTTTGAAATAGCGAATATGCTTTAACATGAGGGATTCTCATCTTAAGCTGAATTTATATCGTTTTACTCACTTTATTATTCACGTTTAAATACAGCCATTCAGAAAATTAGCTTTTTATAAAATTTTAGGTGGCAATCTCCATGAGTACAGCATTTGAGTGTTCAATTAAACGTATCCGTTTTGATGAAAACTATACGCCAGCAGAAAGTACACGTTTGACTACAAACTTTGCTAATTTGGCTCGTGGTGAAAGTCGTCAGGAAAATCTGCGCCGTACACTTGCGATGATCAACAACCGTTTTAATAGCTTGGCGACTGTCGATAATCCTAAAGGTGATCGCTATTCACTTGAGATCGACATCATTTCTGCAGAACTTGATATCGAAGGCAATGGACAAACTTTCCCATTTATTGAAACGCTGAAAAGTGTGGTGATTGACCACCAAACAGGTGAACGTATTGAAGGTATGATTGGCAATAGCTTCTCATCTTATGTGCGAGATTATGACTTCAGTGTGGTATTGCCTCAGTTGGGTTGTGGCGTGGGTGAAAAACCTGAAGATTTTGGTGATCTACATGGCAAATTGTATAAACATTTGGTGAATTCAGCAGTATTTAAAGCAGAATTCAATAAAGAACCAGTAATTTGCTTAAGTGTTTCAACCTCTAAAACCTATTACCGTACCACCAACGTACATCCTATTTTGGGTGTGGAATACAAAAATGATGAATATTCACGTACCGATGAATATTTTGCCAAAATGGGCTTACGTGTACGTTATTTCAAACCTGAAGGTGGTAACGCACCACTCGCATTCTATTTTGCTGGCGATTTAGTCCGAGACTACACTGATTTTGAATTGATCAGTGCGATTGCAACTATGGAAAGTTTCCAACGCATCTATCGACCTGAAATCTACAACACCAACTCTCCTGCAGGTGTGGTGTATCAACCAAGCTTAAGCTATGGCGACTACTCACTAACTCGTATTGTTTATGACCGTGTAGAACGTGCTGAGTTAGCAGTCAAACAAGGTAAATGGACAGAAGAAAATTTCATTAAGCCTTATCAAGACATTTTAAATAAATGGGCTGAAAATTTCGAAGTCGAAACAGCTGCTTAAAACATCCAATTGATATACAGATTCACGAATTTAGAGAAAGAAGATTAGACATGGCACTTACACCACCGAAATTATTACTCCCAACTTCAACTGCGGGTAGTTTACCGAAACCATCTTGGTTAGCTGAGCCTGAAAAACTATGGTCTGCATGGAAACTCGAAGGGGAAGAGCTTCTTGAGGCAAAACGTGATGCATTGAAATTATCATTACATGAGCAAGTCACTGCTGGTATTGATATCGTGAGTGATGGTGAACAAACCCGTCAGCACTTCGTCACTACATTTATTGAGCATCTTGAAGGTGTGGATTTCGAAAAGCGTGAAACCATGCGTATTCGTAATCGTTATGATGCAAGTGTACCTTCTGTTGTGGGCGAAGTTTCTCGTAAACAAGCGGTATTTGTTGAAGATGCGAAATTCTTGCGTAGCCAAACCAATCAGCCAATTAAATGGGCGTTGCCTGGTCCAATGACCATGATTGATACTTTATTTGATGGTCACTACAAGAGCCGTGAAAAATTGGCTTGGGAATTTGCCAAAATTTTAAACCAAGAAGCTTTAGAGCTCGAAGCAGTAGGCGTGGATATTATCCAATTCGATGAACCGGCGTTTAACGTATTCTTCGATGAAGTAAATGATTGGGGGGTACCAACCTTAGAGCGTGCACTTGAAGGTTTAAAATGTGAAACTGCGGTTCATATTTGCTACGGTTACGGTATTAAAGCCAATACCGACTGGAAACAAACTTTGGGTAATGAATGGCGCCAATACGAAGAGTCATTTCCGAAGCTACAACAATCTAAGCTCGATATTATTTCGCTTGAATGCCAAAACTCACGTGTGCCAATGGATTTGATTGAATTGATTCGTGGTAAGAAAGTCATGGTCGGTGCAATTGATGTGGCAACTAATCAAGTTGAAACCGCAGAAGAAGTCGCGAATACCCTGCGTAAAGCTTTGCAATTTGTGGACGCGGATAAGCTTTATCCATCAACGAACTGTGGTATGACGCCGCTCTCTCGTCAAGTGGCACGTGGCAAGCTTGAGGCTTTAAGTGCTGGAGCTGCCATTGTCCGTAAAGAGCTAGAAGCTTAATCAAACGTAGTCTTGTATTAATCAGGGCAAATCGTCGCAAGATCATTTGTTCTGTCTAATGTACGACACGTCATATGTATATTTGAGATGAAAGAGATGATTGAAGCAACAGACTTTAGAAATGCAATGTCTTTACTTACAACTGCGGTAAATGTGATTACAACCACAGGCGAAGCAGGGATGCATGGCTTTACTGCATCTGCGGTATGTAGTGTCACAGATACTCCGCCAACACTATTAGTCTGTATGAATCAGTCCTCTCGTTCACATGTACATTTTGTTGAAAATAAAATCTTAGCTGTAAACGTACTGAGTACTCAGCATGAACAGCTTTCGAATGCTTTTGCTTCAAGCAAGCTCAGCTCAGAAGATCGCTTCAGACTAGGTGATTGGATTGATTTAAAAACTGGGTCGCCGATTTTAGAAGATGCTTTAGTCAGTTTTGATTGCGAGATTGAGAATATTCAACAAGTCGGTACACATAGTATTTTTTTATGCCGTGTGACTGCAGTAAAGCAAAGTAATCAAGAAGAAAGTTTGGTGTACTTTAACCGTGCTTATCATCAAGTGGGTCAGTTGGAACACGCTTAACTCAACCCCTTAATCCCTTCATCTTTTTAAAAGTTAGTCTATTGTGGAACTTATAACCTTTTTAATCATCGGTGCATTTGCTGGTTTTTCGGCTGGGCTGTTTGGTGTAGGCGGTGGTACGATTATTGTGCCACTACTTTTTATTGTCTTTACCCAAATGGGTTATGATCCTGATGTCATTATGCATCTGGCACTAGGTACATCTTTAGCAACAATCGTTGTCACTTCGATTAGCTCATTAATGGCACACCATAAAAATGGTGCTGTGATATGGCCTGTATTTAAAAATCTAGCTCCACCCATGGCCATCGGCGGTTTTGCAGGTGCTGGAATTGCTGGTTTGTTATCGGGATTACATCTTCAAATCATGGTCGGCTTATTTTTGATTTGGGTGGCGTATACTATGTTTACAGGCTCGAACAAAGCAATTAATTCAACAATGACTCTTCCTTCATCAAGTCAGCAAGTTGCAGCAGGTAGTGTCATTGGGATTGCATCGGCACTCTTTGGAATTGGTGGTGGTAGTCTGACCGTTCCATATCTGAATCGTTATGGGGTGGTGATGCAAAAGTCTGTCGGTACATCTGCTGCTTGTGGATTACCAATAGCTCTAGCTGGTGCTATAGGGTTTATGGTTTTTGGTATGACTGCTGAGATCAATGTGCCGAATACCATCGGGTATGTTCATATTTATGCTTTCATTGGCATTAGTGTGATGAGTTTTATAACAGCAAAATTTGGTGCCAAAACTGCACATGCCTTATCGCCAGCAATGTTAAAGAAATGTTTCGCTGTCTTGTTGGTTATCATAGGAAGTATCTTCCTTGTAAAAGGATTGATTTAATTTCACCCAAATGTCTTATCAGCCTAGATAGCTCACTTAATGTGGGCTAAAGCGAAGATTTTAATATGTCCCTAGAGGGATCATGATTTGAGTTTTTTCCCATATGATCGAACTAAAACATTTGAAAATGCTATTGGCTTTGAGAGAGCATGGCTCTTTAGTCGCTGCAGCGAGTGATCTCTGCATTACACCTTCAGCCGTATCTCATCAGTTACGTGAGCTTGATCAGTGGATGGGGGTTGAAGTCGTCAACCGCAAGACGAGACCAATTACTTTTTCTAATGTTGGCTTAAGACTGTTGCAGTTAGCGGATGAAATTTTACCGCAAGTTCAGATTGCTCAAAGCGATATCACGCGTATTATCCATGGGCAAACTGGCAGAATTACATTTTCTTCAGAATGCCATAGTTGTTTTGATTGGCTCATGCCGATATTAAATCAGTATCGAAACCAATATCCTGATGTTGATTTAGATTTCGCATCAGGGTTTGAAGCAAATCCTCATGAATTGCTACAAAATGGCGAATTTGATTTGTTGATTACTGCAGACCCAATTGCATTAAAGGGAGTTGAATATTTCCCAGTATTTGAATATGAATCACGACTTGTTTTATCTACAACACATCCTTTGGTACGTGCAAAAAACATTACTGTTCAAGATTTAGCTGATGAAACGCTGATTACATTTCCAGTAGACAAACATCGTTTAGATATCATGTCGAAGTTGTTCATTCCTGCAAATATTCTTCCAAAAAATATTCGAACCACAGATCTGACCCAGATGCTGATTCAGTTAGTCGCAAGTGGGCGTGGAATCGCAGCTTTACCAGATTGGGTGGTAAACGAATATGAAACCAAAGGGTGGGTCACTTCACGTCGCCTAGATTGCGTTGCACCAGAGGGGTTAAGGCGTACTTTATATGCAGGTTTTCGAACTGAAGATAAGGAAAAAGATTATTTCGATTCATTTTTAAAAAAATTAGCTAAATTTTCAGAATCAAGAAAACTTTATTACATGTAAGAAAGTTTAATCATTCTGAATAAAGTGAAGATTGAACCTCGAATGAATCTTCATATTAATAATGAGCAAAGTTAAGATGAAAATTAGATAGTCGCTATTATTTGTATGAAGACGAATTTTTTGCTTTAGATTATACTTTTTTAACTAAGAGTGATGTCTGACATCGATACATTGGACTCATCATCTGTTTGTAGACAGTAAACGATTTGATCTCAGCCCATTGCCCACCATTTTGGTCATTTATCTAAGTGTTTTTTTTAATTATAAAACTCAATTCATTATAAATTTAAGATTATATCCATGATACAACTCATACCTTCATTTTCAGTTTCAGACTATCTCAGCTTATTTTCGATTATCTGTACGACGCTTATAGGTATCGTTGCTGTCTTTTACGGTCGAAAAACGTATTTTGTGAGTCTGAAAAGTTTTAATGAAAATAAAAATTTATATGAGGCTGCATCTTTTTACATTCGTGAATTTATCTCTGTAAGCCCGAATAAAACAATAGATCCTTTTTTGAAGAAAATTGCCAGTGATCAACTTAATGGCGGTGTCGAGATTCCTTCATTTTTAACCGATATACTTATACGCAAATATGCAGATTACTATTTTTACTTAGTGAAGTCCCTTCGCACTACATGGAAATTTTTTAAAGTTGAAAATGGAGAAATTCAATGTATTTATTCAGAACGGGAATTAGTCTTTAAAGGGTTAGCGTATGGTGCTCTATATACCGTCACCGGTTCCTTAGCTTTTTTTATATTTTCAAATTTTACTTGGTTTTTAGCTCGTTATACCTCAGATAGCGCATTAAACACAGGGATGACTTTAATCATTTTACTTGTATTTCTTTTGTCCGTAGCACTTGGAAGCTTAGTTATGATTTTTCAGTTAATCACTGTGCGTGATATCAATCAGAGTCTAAACCTACTTAAGCAATCAGAAAATAACCGCTCAAAACAAACAAAATAGAATCATGTGTTAGCTTTTTTCTTTGCACAAGAAAATTGCACGCAGGTTAATTTCGGTGCTTACCGAGTATTCTTTACTCCGACTGATTCAACAGGTTTACTTGAATTAAATTCTGTTCAATACAATCAGCTCTAAGAGAAATGTTATATATCAAGCGATAGTAATACTAAAATACAAAAAAGTATTACTTTGGCATAGCCTTTGCATCTATCTACATCATCATAAAGTGATCTAGGGTTCCGATACATGAACAATCATGTATGTCTGCGACCGAGAGTTCACGGCTTAAGTTGCAAGCTCAAGCTACACGGAGGGATAAAAGCCCGGGAGGTAAACCGTAGAAGATTGGGATGGATGCATATGAGCACAATAACTTATCACGAAGATCAAGTCCTTTGGACGGAACGTTTACCGGGTGGACACCATTGGTCAGCACGTATTCAGCGTGGCGCAGTATTACAACTCAAAGCCTTAGGTAAAAATGCCAATGTGGCACTGTACTGCATCAATAGCGAAGATAAGCTCGAACGCTACAACATGCCAGACAGCTTAAAAGGGCAACATACGGCATTTTTAAGTACAGGACATATCCTTGCATCTGACCTTGGTCGCGCGATGATCTCTATCGTCAAAGATGACCATGGCTGGAATGATGCATTTTGTGCACCAAGTACCGCACAACAAATTGAACAACAATTTGGTTCAAAAACCTTTCAAGATGTACGCAACGACATGTACCGTAACGGCAAAGATTCTTTACTGCTTGAAATGACCAAATTCGGCTTATCCGCAACAGACCTTAGCAGTACTTTAAATCTGTTTTCCAAAGTTCAACCAGATGACAATGGCAACCTCAGTTATGTGGCATCTGACAATACTGATCAAGTGATTGAACTGCGCTTTGAAATGGATTGCTTAGTGTTCTTATCATCCGCACCGCATGCTTTAGATAACAGCACGGAATATGCGCCTGCCGATGTTCAATTGTCTTTATACAAAGCACTTCCTTTAAGCGACAGCGATGTATGTCGTGATTCATGCCCGCAAAATCAGCGTGCATTTCAAAACAATAATCGTTACTACGCACTCAGCGCTTAATTGGGGGATACAACATGACTGCATTAGTGAAATTAGAAAAATCAGTTTTAAGCGAAGTTTGTCCTGCCGGTGAAGCATGGATGTGCGAAGTCAAAAAAGGACAGTATTTCCGTATTGTGGATTTAGAAGGCAACCAAGCGGTGGATACGCTGTTTATCTCGGCATCAAACCCTGAAGAGCGTTATAGCGCAACTGATACCTTAGCGATTAATCAACAAATCTATTTAGAAAAAGGCACAGCTCTATACACCAACTTTGGCAACAAAATTGCCACCATCCATGATGATAACTGCGGTCGCCATGACACTTTAGGCGGTGCTTGTTCATGTGAAAGTAACACCGTTCGTTATGCACATGACAAATATCCAATGCACAGTTGCCGTAACAATTTCATGATTGCATTGTCTCAGCATCCAATTGCCAAAAAACATGGCTTAAACGTGCGCCACATCGGTCCAAATATTAACTTTTTTATGAATGTGCCCGTGACCTCTGAGGGGCATCTAAAGTTTGATGATGGTATTTCTGCACCGGGTAAATATGTGGAAATTAAAGCGGAAATGGATTTAATCGTGCTGATCTCCAACTGCCCACAACTGAATAATCCTTGTAATGCCTATAACCCAACCAAAATTCAATTGATCATCCGTGAAGGCGAGGACGCATAACCATGACTAAAAAATATGGATTGAATAAAGTTTTGATCGCCAACCGTGGTGCAATTGCGTGTCGTGTCATTCGTACCCTTAAAAAACTCGGTATCCAATCAGTTGCAGTCTATTCAGAGGCCGATCGTGATTCACTGCATGTGACTTTAGCGGATGAAGCGGTGTATATCGGTGAAGCACCAGCCAGCCAAAGCTACTTAAACGTTGAAAAAATCTTAGAGGTTGCTAAACAAACCGGAGCACAAGCCATTCATCCGGGTTATGGCTTCTTGTCTGAAAATGCTGAATTCTGCGACCTATGTGAATCACAGGGTATTGCTTTTATTGGACCAAATTCTGCGCAGATGCGTGCCTTTGGTCTGAAACACACGGCGCGTGAGCTTGCGATTCAAGCCAATGTGCCATTATTACCGGGTAGTCAATTACTTGCAGATGAAGCTGAAGCCTTAACGGAAGCGAATCGTATTGGTTATCCTGTGATGCTGAAAAGTACGGCCGGTGGCGGTGGGATCGGCATGCGCTTGGTCTGGAATGAAGCTGAACTGAAAGATGCTTATGCAACCGTGTCTTATTTAGCCCAAGCCAACTTTAAAGATGCCGGTTTGTACTTAGAGAAATTTGTGCAAAATGCCCGTCATATCGAAGTGCAAATTTTTGGCGATGGTCAAGGTCAGGTGATCGCACTCGGTGAGCGTGATTGTTCAGTACAGCGTCGTAACCAAAAAGTAATTGAGGAAACGCCTGCACCGCATATCAATGATGAACAGCGTGCCTACATCCAAAATGTTGCCATTCAACTGATGCAGTCGGTAAATTACCGTTCTGCGGGTACGGTTGAATTTGTGATGGATACCGATACACAAGAATTCTATTTCTTGGAAGTGAATACCCGTCTACAAGTGGAACATGGCGTGACCGAGCAAGTCTTTGGTGTTGACTTGGTGGAATGGATGGTGACATTAGCCAGCGGTGATTGGACTGCACCAATTGAAAAACTCGAATCGAAAGGGCATTCGATTCAAGTACGTTTGTACGCTGAAGACCCAATCAAGAATTTCCAACCTAGTGCAGGCTTACTCACCCATGTTGAGTTTGATGACAATGCCCGAAATGAAACATGGGTAGAAACAGGTTCCAATGTATCGTCATTCTATGACCCGATGATTGCGAAGATTATTGTGACTGCGGATGATCGTGCTTCTGCGATTCAAGCTATGACCGATACTTTGGCGAAAACCTCAGTTGCAGGGATTGAAACCAATCTTGAATATTTACAAAACATTATCGACTGTGAGGTATTTAAAGCCGGCACACAAACTACACGCTTTTTAAATACTTTTGAGTGGAAAACCCAAAAGATTGAAGTGTTACAAGCTGGCATTCAAACTGCTGTGCAAGATGTTACAGGACGTTTGGGCTACTGGGATGTTGGTGTGCCACCATCAGGTGCGATTGATCCATTATCACTCAATGTTGCGAACCAATTGCTTGGCAATGCGTATAACACTGCAGGCTTAGAATGTACGCTACAAGGTCCAACGTTAAAATTCCATTGTGACAGTCAAATTGTGCTTGCCGGTGGCGATATGCCATCAACACTAGATGGCGAAGCTGTGCCAATGTGGCAAACCATCAATGTGCGTAAAGGTCAGATTTTAAAATGTGGCAAAATTACAACAGGTTGCCGCACCTATATCGGCATCAAAGGCGGGCTAAATGTACCTGAATATTTAGGTTCACAATCAACCTTTACCTTGGGTCAGTTTGGTGGTCATGCCGGGCGTAACTTACTGATTGGCGATATGCTCCCAATTACAGCATTCACAAGCGATGAAATTAAAGCTCTTGCACCTGAACAAGTGCCTTCATTTAGCCATGAATGGGAAATTGCGGTGATGTACGGCCCACATGGTGCGCCTGATTTCTTCACCAAAAATGATATTGATACCTTCTTTGCCAATACCTTTGAGATTCACTTTAACTCGAGCCGTACCGGTATCCGCCTGATTGGTCCAAAACCAGAATGGGCACGTGAAGATGGTGGTGAAGCGGGTCTACATCCATCCAATATTCATGATAATGCCTATGCCATTGGTGCCATCGACTTTACCGGTGACATGCCAATTATCTTGGGTCCAGATGGTCCAAGTCTCGGTGGTTTCGTTTGTCCTGCAGTGGTGATTCATTCTGAACTATGGAAACTCGGTCAGCTTAAAGCCGGTGACAAAGTGAAATTTGTCCCTGTAAGCTATCACCAAGCCAAACTTTTAAATGAAAAATATCATGCGCAATTAGAAGCTTCAGATACAGAAGCGGTGGCATTTGATGAGTCGTTCTATCCTGAACTCGCAACTCTAAAAAATGCGGTTCTCGATACCTTAAAAGGTGAAAATGGTGCGCCTGATGTGGTGTATCGTCCTGCCGGCAACAACTACATGTTGGTGGAATATGGCGAATTGGTGCTGGATTTAAACTTACGTTTCCGTATTCATGCTTTGATGCAATGGGTACAAAAGCAAAATATTCAGGGCATTATCGACCTGACACCGGGCATTCGTTCACTACAAATTCACTTTGACTCATTAAAAATCGATCAACTTGATTTACTGCGTTTATTACAAGTGGCTGAAGCTGAATTGCCTGATGTGACCGAGATGCAAGTCCCATCACGGACTGTATATTTACCACTGGCTTGGGAAGATTCACAAACGCAACTTGCCACCGAACGCTATATGCAAACCGTTCGTCCAGATGCACCGTGGTGTCCAGACAATATCGAATTTATCCGTCGTATTAATGGCTTAAAAGACAAACAAGCAGTGAAAGACGTGGTATATGATGCAAGTTATTTGGTCATGGGCTTGGGCGATGTGTACCTTGGTGCACCTGTCGCAACACCACTTGATCCACGTCAGCGTTTAGTCACCACCAAATATAACCCTGCACGGACATGGACCCCTGAAAATGCTGTGGGTATTGGCGGTGCATATATGTGTGTCTATGGCATGGAAGGTCCGGGGGGCTATCAGTTTGTCGGTCGTACCACACAAATTTGGTCACGCTACCGTAAGAATGCCGACTTTGAGCAAGGCAAACCGTGGTTATTGCGCTTCTTTGACCAAATTAAATTCTATGAAGTGTCTGAAACTGAACTCATGCAAATGCGTGTGGACTTTAAAGCTGGTCGCTTAAAACTGCGTATTGAAGAAGGCGTATTAAACTTAAAAGAGTACAACGACTTCTTAACTGAAAACCAAGAGTCCATTTCGGCATTTAAGTCTGTGCAACAAGCCAACTTTGATGCAGAACGTCGTCGTTGGCATGAGGCAGGACTTGCAGAATACGTGTCTGAAAGCCTTGATACTGTGGATGATAGTGAAGGCGTGGAAGTGCCTGAAGGGGGCTGTGCGGTGGAATCGCATATGCCGGGTTCAATTTGGAAAATTGAATGTCAATCAGGCGATATTGTGGAAGAAGGTGCAACGCTTGCGGTGATTGAAGCAATGAAGATCGAGATTCCGATTATTGCGCCTGAGCGTATGAAGGTTGAAGCGATTACCATTGAAAAAGGGCAAACGGTGAAAACGGGACAGGTATTGTTTACGTTGGCTCCAGTGGCTTGATGAAATAGAAATAAAAAAAACCGTCCTTAAGGGCGGTTTTTTTAAATTGACAAATATAAGTAATTGAAATAGTTTTATCTTTTTCAAAAAATGAACTTTATTATATGACAAATAATAATGAGGATTGTATACGTTGGCATCCTTGTATAAAAAAGATTATCAACAGTTTCATGAGTTCAGGAAAATGGATATTTAGTTTATATCCTATTGAAACAATTAAGGCAGATATCACTGCTCGAGAAATGCTACATGATAGTATGCGAACAACTGCAAATTGTAGGTATAAAGCATCAGAAAGACTGAGATTCCAAAATACATTCTCTCTATTCACTGCTACATATTTATCACTTGGTCTTATATTAATACCACTCATTCAAAACACAGATATTCATCTGAACTTTTATCCTAAAGTTCTTAATTTGATGCAGGTTTTTCTCGCTGTTGCTGTACTGGTTTATTCTACAATTAATGCAACAGCAAGATATGATGCTAGATCGATAGCCTTAAACGACTGTGGTGACAAAGTCAAAGACATTATTAGAACTCTCAGGGGATTACCACAAACACAAACTAATTTTAGTGACATACAAGAAAAATATAATGATGCAGTTAAAGATTCAGAGAATCATATCCGACTAGATTATCTAAAAGTAATGTTGGAGCGACCAAAAGAGTTTAAAATAACAGGTCTAGTCAGATTATATTATATTTTCAAAGCATTAATGCTTTCTAGTTTTCCCTATTTAATTCCAACTACTATGATTATTATCGAAAGTATTTTTATTCTTGATATGGTTGGCGTCACCAATATTTTGCCTCAATATTTGGGGGGAGTTCCAATAAGAAAATGATTTCACATAAAGCCCGTTTTGAGAATTTAATAGCATTTACAGACATTTTCTTCCAAAATCACTGGAATGTAGAAAAATTGGGGTTACCTCCTAGTTGGTCATCTATACACAAAGACTTCCGAAAAATCCCGAATTACGATAAACAAGGGGTCTATGCTTTTGTCAAAGATGATGAAATTACTTATATAGGTGTCGGTACTTCTCGGGGTGGTGGTTTGTATCGTGGAAATGGATTAAGTGCTAGAGTTATGAAATATTGTCGTTGGCTTGATAAATCTAAAAATATTTATGAGCCTATTGATGCAAGACTAAAAGAAGCAGCGGCAATTGTAACTATTGGTTTTGAACAAGATTATGCTTACCTTGCAAATGCTTTGGAAATCTATTTAATCTCACGACTGCAACCAAAATATAATTACATTAAAACAGGAATGTAAAATTTTAAAAGACCGAGAAACAGGTCTCTAAATTGGTCATTATTTGTCTGTTATTTGCATATCTAGGACATTACCAATATGAACAATATTATTCATTCACGCTTTGTCACTATTTTTACCGATATCTCTCAACAAAATAGAATTCGATGATGGGTAAAAAACTTGAAGACCTCATCAGGGAGCGTAGTTCTGAAAGTCAAAAGCGAATTATGGAAAATGCAAAAATAATTTTGAACGATTGTCTTTCGGAAGATGTGCATTTAACAAAACTAGCAGAAAAAGCTAAAGGGCAAAAAACGATTAAACTCACTTTAGACGAGTTACGAGCTTGCGTTCACCAAAACCGCGCTTAAAAAGTTCGATAAACTCAATCTGCAAATTGCGGAACAGTTTATTCATAATATGATGAAATTTTAGACAATCTAAGGATTCCGAAAAACAAACTCAGAGGATCGGTTGATTTGTGTAAGGTAAAACTCAGGTCGCCAGGCTATCGTTTGATTTAGCAAAGCATTGATTCAAAAATAGTGGTATTGGTTTTAGATATAGACAGCCGTGATACGATTTATAAATAATAATTATTTCAAACTCTCTTTATGCTCTTGTCCCCAAACCGCCATTTGTACCATCAACTTTTCTAATCTCCGACCTGATGGCGTCAGATCATACATTGCAGTTGTTTTACCTGTAATTTCATCAAGAGACTCAATTTTTTCAACTACATTGTTCAATTCAAGTTCTTTGAGCTCTTTAGAAATCATTCTTGGTGTAATGCCTTGCAGCAGACGTTCAATCTCATTAAAACGGCGTGGCTGTTTAATCATGGTTGCAACAATCGCAAGTTTCCATTTGCCATTAATGACGTTCATGGCATTTTTAAGCGCCACAATAAACATCAAATTACATTGGTCATCCTCGCTTAATGTTTCTGCATTCTCTTTCATGAAATCAGCCATCTATCCTCCCATCTCGTCATAAAATTTAATCAAATGAAATCCTAAATTCACTATACAACAGTATAGTGATCTCGTTTTTTAACTCGCCTATAAATTACATCATTGCAAAAATAATCCAAGGTTATTGAATGATTTTAGTTACTGGTGCTACTGGCCATTTAGGGCGAAGTGTAGTGCAACAATTAAAGCAACAGCTACAAAACAATGAATTTGCTGTATTGGCGAGAAACTTAGAAAAAGCCAAACCTTATGTCAATGAACATATTGAAGTCCGTGAAGGAGATTTCAATCAACCTGAAAGTTTAGTCAAAGCCTTTCAGGGTATCGACAAGCTACTTCTCATTTCAACGATGGAAATGAATCGCTTTGAACAACATAAGAATGTCATTGATGCTGCGCGTGAAGCAGGTGTTCAACATGTGTATTACACAGGTTTGTCCATTCAAAATATTGAAAATTCAGCGGTGAAGGATTTGATGATCAGTCATTTTCAAACTGAAGATTACCTCAAAGCAAGCGGACTGAAATATACACTCCTACGCAATACCATGTATGCAGAAGCGATTCCACAAATTATCGGTGAGGGAGTAATCGATACAGGCATCCAGCTCTCTGGAGGTGCGGGAAAAGTGCCTTATGTGCAAAGAGCAGAGTTAGGAGAAGCAATAGCAAATGCCTTAATTCAAAATGATCATGAGAACAAGGTCTATGAGTTAGTCGGCAGCCAAACTTATAGCTATCAAGATATTGCTGATGAGCTAAGTCAACTCAAAACAATACCAGTGGAATATCACGATCTCACTGAAGAAGCCTATCAACAGTTCTTAAAAAGAATCGGTTTGCCCGAATTTCTGATCTATCTAACACATGGCACAGTCGTAGATATTAAACATCGACAGTATGAAGTTCAAAGCCAAGATTTAGAACAACTTTTAGGTCGTCCAAGCCAATCACTCAAATCAATATTGGCGAGTTTATACGCTTAAAGAATTAAAAATATTCACATTTAAACATTATAGGTAAATACATGAAATTATTAGAAGCTTTACAGTGGCGTTATGCAACCAAACAAATGACTGGTGAAAAACTACCGCAAGAATTAGTCGATCAAATTCTTGAAGCTGCGCGTTTAGCACCGACCTCAGCGAGCTTACAACCGTTCCATATTATCTCGATCAGCAACCAAGAACTTAAAGAGAAAATTTCACCAGTTGCATTGAATCAACCGCAAATTACCCAGTCCTCGCATCTTTTGGTATTTACGGCTTGGGATACGATTCCAGACGAGCGTATTGATGAACGCTATAACGCAATGAATCGTGAGCGTCATTTACCTTTAGATACGACCATGGATGTGGTGCAAAACTTAAAGAACCTGTTCTCGACGTTTACTGAAGAGCAGCAATACCACCATACTGCAAAACAGGCTCATATTGGTTTTGGTATGGCAATTGCGGCAGCAGCTGAGTTAGGTGTAGATGCAACGCCAATGGAAGGTTTTGATAAAGATGGTCTGGATGAATTATTAGGTTTAAAAGAAAAAGGCTTAAAGTCTGTGGTGCTATTGGCACTAGGTCGCCGTAATCCAGAAAAAGATTGGTTAATTGGATTGAAGAAATTCCGTATTCCGCGTGAGGAGTTCGTCACTGATATCCAGTAAAGTATTTCATTAGAACAAGAAGACAAAATAATAACTATTCGAGTTGACCGTCTATCTCCAGAAAGGCGGTCTTTTTGCATTTCTGAACATTGAACAAATCAAGTGCACAATTTCGATTCATGCACATTTTTGAATCTTTCCGACGACTTTTTTCCTAGCTCTCTTTTATATATCTCAAGAAAAGTTTTGGCACGTTTTCTGCATTTACCTAGTATTACCAATTCTTTTTTTTGTAATACCTAGAGGTGCTGCAGATGACGACAAATCAATCCAAACAATCGAAGCATCCCATCCTTCAATTCTTCATTGAACTGATGAGCGTCCGTGCGGGTTTACACCTACAACAATCTCAAAAACCTAAGGAGCTCAAACGTGCCTAAACAGAAGCTAGCGCGGATCAGCATCACTTTACCTGAGAATACATTGCAGGCTATGGATCAAAAAATTGTAGATCAACATTATGAAAGCCGATCTCAAGCCATTGTTGACATGATTAACCACCATTTGATCAATGACCTTGTTAGCCGCAATGAAGTCATGGTCGGTACTTTAACCTTATTGTATGACGTCAGTTTAAAGCCATTAAGAACACAACTTATTGATTTACAGCAACAGTTTTTGACTCAGGTGATTAGTTCACTACATATCCAATTAGATGATGACAAAGTCATGCAGGTGATGTTGATGCAAGGGGTCAGCAGTGACCTAAAAGCCATAAGTGAGCAATTTAAAGCATTAAAAGGGGTAATTAAGGGGCATTTAGAGCTGATGGATGCAGTCATGCCACCTATTCCTCAAAATTTGGAACACGTATAAGGAGCACCGTCGTGCAGACATTATGGACTATACAAGATTGGCAACAGGCTTATGCAAATCAAACTATTCAACTGAATGATTTGAAGCGTTATGTTGCTGAATTCTCCAATGATGATCACGCTTGGATTTCAATAGCCAGTGCTGAGCAAATACAGGCGCAGATTGATGCATTGGCCCATCAGGATATTGCTGATCTTCCGTTATATGGCGTGCCATTTGCTGTCAAAGACAATATTGATGTTGCTGGATTCTATACCACTGCGGCGTGTCCAGATGCTGCTTATTTAGCAATGCAAGATGCAACCGTCGTGGCTAAGCTTAAATCTGCTGGTGCAATCGTGGTGGGCAAGACCAATCTAGATCAATTTGCCACGGGATTGGTTGGCGTGCGTTCACCCTATGGGGCTGTAAAAAACAGTTTCAATCCGGATTATATTAGCGGTGGATCAAGCTCTGGCTCAGCGGTTGCAGTAGCAAATGGGTATGTACCATTCGCCCTCGGTACTGATACAGCGGGTTCTGGCAGAGTTCCCGCGGGTTTCAATAATATTGTCGGACTCAAACCAACCAAAGGCTGGTTTTCAGCCACAGGTTTAATCCCTGCATGTCGAAGTATTGATGTGATCTCAATTTTTGCAACTCAAGTAGAGGATGCTTGGACGGTAGCGCAATTGATGCAAGGTTATGATGCGACCGATGCTTATTCAAGACAGCATCCGAGAACAGTTCCGACACAATTTTCGAAGGGCAAGATTGCAATCCCAGATCACTTAGAATTTTATGGTGATACTCAAAGTGAGCAAGCATTTCAAACAGCCATTACTCGAATGAAATCGCTCGGATTTCAAGTTGAAGAGATTGATTTCACAGTATTTAATCAATTGGCTGCCGCATTGTATAACCGCTCATGGGTTGCGGAGCGTACGCATGCCGTCGAACACAAAGTTCGACGTGAGCAATGTTATCCGGTAATTAAGCAAATTATTGATCAAGCTGATCAATTCAATGCTGTAGACGTGATGCAAGATGAGTATCAGCGTGCAGAATGGGCTAGGAAGATCAATCTTCAATTAGAAAATTATGATGCGTTGATGGTGCCAACAGCTCCTACGATTTATCGCATTGCAGATGTTGAAGCAGATCCGATCCAAAAGAATTCGCATATGGGGGCTTATACCAATTTTGTTAATTTTGCTGATTTATCAGCATTGGCACTCCCAAATGTCATCCGTGATGATGGTTTGCCAAGTGGTATCACGTTAGTTGCTGGCGCTTGGATGGATCAAGCTTTGGCACACTTCGGTCAGCAATGGCAAGCGACTTCAGGATTAAATTTAGCAACGTCAAAGCAAGGCTATCAAATTCATAAATCAATAGGATCTGAGCACACCGTTAAATTGGCAGTGGTGGGAGCACATCTCACAGGCATGCCGCTGAATTTTCAGTTAACGAGCAGACAAGCCAACTTGGTTAAAAAAACGCGTACTGCGCCGTATTACAAACTATTTGCTTTAAAAAATACTCAGCCACCTAAGCCGGGGCTACAACGAGATACATCAGGTCATTCTATTGAAGTGGAAGTGTGGGATGTACCAAGAGCATTGTTCGGTGACATTGTTGCTGAAGTCCCAGCACCACTTGGTATTGGCAATGTCCAACTCATTGATGGAACATGGGTGAAAGGCTTTATATGTGAAAACCATGCTTTAGCAGATGCACTTGATATCAGTCACTTTGGTGGATGGCGTGATTATATTCAAGCCTCAAATTTTACCAATACTAAATTTAAGTGCACGAGCATTGGTGAGGTGGTGCAATGAAAACGATGGTATGGGGAGTCATTGGAACTGCACTTATATTCGTGGGTTGTGATAAAACCGCAAAAATTCCAGAACCAAGTCAACATGCTCAAGCCGAAAAATCAATGCAACCGATTCGGATTGGTTACAGTGATTGGCCGGGATGGGTGGCATGGCAAGTTGCTATTGAGAAAGGGTGGTTTAAAGAAGCTGGATTAAACGTAGAGTTTAAATGGTTTGATTATTCAGCCTCTATGAATGCTTTTGCAGCAAACCAATTGGATGCGGTTTCTGTTTCACATGGGGATAATTTGATCATCGCCTCAGGTGGAACGCGTGGCATTATGATTTTAGCAACTGATTATTCATCAGGGAATGATGTCATTCTTGCAAAAGAGGGCATTCATAGTGTGGCAGATCTTAAGGGTAAAACGATTGCAGTCGAAAAAGGGCTAGTCGATCATAATTTATTGAATACCGCACTTTCAGATCAAAATATATCAGCCAATGAAATCAAACTGATTAATGCAGCAACCAACGAATTACCCCAAGTGTTTAGCAGCCCAGATGTGGATGCCATCGCTGTATGGCAACCTGTAGCAAATCAAGCTTTAAAAAGCGTAGCTGGGTCCAAAATCATTTATAGTTCTCAAGATAAACCAGGATTAATCTATGATACGTTGACGGTAAATATGACGCATTTATCTAGGCATCAAGCAGAGTGGAAAAAAGTGCTACAAGTATGGGATCGAACCGTCAAATATATTCAAGATCCTGTGACGAGAAACGATGCTTTGATGATTATGTCCAAATGTGTTGGTGTAGATCCTGAGCAATATGAACAATTCATTCAAGGCACACATTTGTTAGATCTTGAGGCAAATCAAAAGGTATTTAAACGTTCTTCCACTTTAGATTCTATTTATGGATCAACTTATCACGTTAATAAGTTTAATCTTGAAAATGGAGTTTATACGGTAAAACTAGATATTGATGGGCTGATTTATCCAAAATTGGTTGAGTCATTTAAATAAAAAAAAGCCCAGTGCAGAGGGGCTTGCACTGGGCACAAAGTTGGACTGAATGATTGGTCGGTAGAGCAACAGAGTTGCCTACCTTGTATGGATTAAGAATAGATAAAAATGGAAAAACTAGGAAACGGATTAAAATTATAAAATCAATCGTTTTATACGATGAATGCGTTAGCGTGTAAGAAGTGTCTATAAATCAACAAAAAATCACATATTTTTCACGAATCAACAATTAACATAAAAGTTTGATACGTATAAAAAAGGATCATGTGCGTTGTATACAACAGCTGATATTTCTAGAATTATTGAAATGGCCTGGGAAGATCGGACACCCTTTGAAGCCATTCTGCTGGAATACGGATTAAACGAAAGTGCAGTTATTCGATTGATGCGACAACAATTAAAAAAAAGTAGTTTTGAAATGTGGCGTAAACGTGTTGCGGGACGGAATACTAAGCATCTTCACAAGCGCTCACCAGATATTTTAAGAGCTTACTGTACTCGACAATACAAACTGAAGTAGGCCTATTGGGAGATAAAGCTTTGCGTATTTTAAAACAACGAAAATGGTGGATTCTCATTCTGCTCATTTCGATTGGTGGGATATATTTCATTTTCCGTTGGTGGCAAGGTCCTGTAGTCGAAACTTACCTAATCGAAGAAAAACCACTGATTCAAACAGTGGTTGCTTCAGGTCGTGCTGAAAATGTAGCACGTAGTGAAATTGGGAGTGAAATTTCGGGTGTGGTGATTGAGCGACGCGTGCAAGAAGGTCAACGAATAGCAGCAGGAGATGTACTGTTAATTATTCAATCTGATGATTTAAAAGCACAAGTCCGTGAAGCAGAAGTTGCGCTAGAGGAATTGCGGAAAATTCGCTATCCACAAGCGCAGGTTGAATTGAAAACGGCAGAATTCCAATTACAACAAGCCAGTCGCGAAGCAAGACGTCGTCAGCAAACGGAACCGGGAGTGCTTTCTGTAGAGGAAAAAGAACAAGCCTTAGAAGCTGAACGCTTAGCGAGAAATCAATTATCTGCGGCAAAACTGAAGGCGCAAAGCCTTGCTCCAGGTCAAGTGGAAGAAAAAACCTTAAGTGAAAGATTAAATGCACTACGTGCCCAATTGGCAAAAAGTGAAATTCGGGCACAAGTATCGGGTACGATCTTGACGCGTGAAGTCGAAAAAGGGGATGCGATTCAACCTGGAAAGGTGCTCTTTACAGTCGCTGTTGATAGTCCAACGCAAATTAAAGTGGCGGTGGATGAGCAAAATTTACCTTATCTGAAATTGGGTCAAAAAGCGGAAGTGATTGCAGATGCTTATCCAGAGCAAGCATTTCCAGCTGAAGTTAACTTTATTGCACCTAATATTGATCCTCAACGTGGTACGGTTGAAGTCAAATTGGCGGTGAACTCTGTACCCAATTTTTTGAAGCAAGATATGACAGTCTCAGTGAATGTCGAAACAGCACGTCGAAATAAAACCAAAGTAATAGCCAATGACGCGCTTATTGACCCTTCAACCACGCAAGCTGAAGTTATGGTGGTAAGAGAGGGCAAGGTCCAACGTCAATCTGTAAAATTAGGGTTGCGTGGCACTGCCATGTCTGAAATCTTATCAGGGTTGGATCACAATGATCAGGTCGTTATAAAGCATGATCAAGTAAAAGCGGATCAGCGTGTCAGAACTAAGCAGGTACAAGCACTTTGAAGATGAAGCGTTTATGGACCAATTGGCTCATCGCTGTTGGGTTTTTACGCGAGGGTCGCAGTCAAACACTGATGATTATTGGTGGTGTTGCTATTGGTGTTGCCGTTATTGTCTTTATTAGTGCATTAATTCAGGGGCTTCAGTCCAATTTGATTGAGCGTACGTTGGGTACTCAGGCACATATTAGTTTACATGCACCAGATGAGGTCAATCGCGTCGTTAAAGTGCCTGAGGGCGTAGCACACATCATCCATGAAGATCAAAGGGCTCAAAGACTCAAGTCGATCAATAACTGGCAAGAAGTTCTTGAAAATCTAGACAATATCAAGACGCTCAATGCCGTTTCTCCCATGGTTTCAGGGCCTGCACTGGTAAAACGGGGGGAAGCGATTCAGTCAGTTGCGATTATGGGGATTGATTTACCACGGTATCAACGTATTGTACCTTTGCAAGAGTATCTAAAAACTGGTCAGCTTCGTTTAAAAGCAGATGATGTACTCATCGGAAGTGAGTTGGCCAAAGACCTTGGTGTGCGCGTAGGCAGTAAAATTCGCGTTGATAACGGTCAAGATATTAACGCCGTCATGAATGTAACGGGTATTTTTGAACTCGGGGTCAAAGAACTAGACTCACGCTATATGTATATCGATCTAAAGCGGGCACAGTCTTTATTGGGTTTGCCGGGTGGGGTTACCATTATTGATCTTCGTATTTCTGATATTTTCTCCGCAGATCAGGTCGCAACTCAAATTCATCGTCTCACTGGATTAAAAGCTGAAAGTTGGATTGAAAGTAATGCGCAATTGATGAATGCGATTTCAGCGCAAAGTCTTTCAACTAATATGATAATTATATTTGTTGGAATATCTGTTGCATTTGCGATCGCCAGCGTACTCTCCATTACAGTGGTACAGCGTACACGTGAGATCGGAATCTTGCGTGCGACAGGTGCGAGCCGAGAACAAATTTTGATGATCTTTCTCATTCAAGGTGTGATTTTCGGCTTACTTGGTTCTATTGTTGGAATCCTGACCAGTTATGCATTGGTTTGGTCATTTAATGAATTTGGCCCAGGGTTATTCTACATTCCAATTTCACCTTATTTGATTGGATCCGCTTTATTACTTGCAACATTGAGCGGTTTAATTGCAGCGGCGATTCCTGCCCGTCGTGCAGCGCGTTTAGATCCTGTGGAGGCAATCCGTCATGTCTAATCATGATGAAGTACTACGTTTAGAGGCTTTGAAAAAGTCTTATAACATTGGACAACCCAATGAAATTGAAGTGCTGCATGGGATTGATTTTGCGATACATCGTCAAGATTTTGCTGCGTTAATTGGACCTTCAGGTTCAGGTAAAAGTACGTTATTAAATATTTTAGGTTTACTCGATCAACCCACCAGTGGTGAAATTTATTTACTTGGTCAACCAACCAGTCAAATGGAAGATCAACAAAGAACGGAATTGCGTGGGAAGAGCATTGGATTTGTGTTTCAGTTTCATCATTTGATTCAAGCGTTCACCGTTATTGAGAATGTTTTGATGCCTCTAATGTTGGCGCATGGCAAACCCAATCAGCAAGCTTTAGATCGGGCACATGATTTGTTAAAAGCGGTAGGATTGAGTCAATTTGCACAACGAAAAGCCAGTCAACTTTCTGGTGGGCAACAACAACGTGTCGCAATCGCCAGAGCTTTAATCACTCAGCCTGCTTTACTCCTCGCTGATGAACCTACAGGTAATCTAGACAGTCAAACAGCGAGCGAAGTCTTTGAGCTGTTTCGTGAAGTAAATGAGCAACAAAATTGTGCGGTATTGTTAGTGACCCATGATCCACGATTATCCGCTACATGTGATCGAACCATTCAATTGGTAGATGGGCGAATTGAACGTGATGAAATGATGTCGTGATTAAACCAAGGCTGCATTTAAAATGGTGTGGTCAAAAGGATTGATGTTGTATGCTTTATCCTGACCGTTTGTGTGATCAGGATATAGCGACTTATTTAGAATGACTGACCTTGGTCATTCTTGGAATTTTAGGTAAGTCGGCGAGTGCTGGATCAAGTTCATCTTCTTCAGCATGTACCAAAGCATCTACACGTTGTCTTAACGATTTAAATTTTTCAGTGAGCATCAATTCATGCTGACGTGGTCTTGGTAGATCAACCTCAATGATTTCCTTAATTTCGCCAGGATTGGCCTTCAATGCCACAATCCGATCGGCCAGTAAAATCGCCTCGTCCATATCGTGTGTCACAAAAATAATCGTGATATCAATATTGGCCCAAAGATCGATCAGATGCTTTTGCATTTTTTGACGCGTATGAGGATCTAAAGCCCCAAAGGGTTCATCCATTAAGAGAATTTTTGGCTGATTCACGAGCGCGCGAGCGATGGCAACGCGTTGTTTCATCCCTCCAGAAAGTTCATGAGGGTATTGCTGCTCAAATTTTTCAAGTCCGATAATGTTGATCCATTCACGGGCTTGCGCCTCAGCTGTAGCATTGCTGGCACCTCGCATGAGTGGACCAAACATGACATTTTCTTTTACCGTTTTCCATGGAAACAGTGTGTAGCCTTGGAAAACCATGCCACGCTCTGGACTCGGTCCTGTGATGGTTTCACCGTCTACCAGTAATTCACCACTGGTATATGGATCAAGACCTGCCACAATACGGCTAAAGGTAGATTTACCGCATCCTGAAGGACCAATAACACAGATAAATTCACGTTTATGAATTTTTAAATCTAAAGCATTTAAAATGGTGCGCTCAGTTTTTCCGTGGCTAAACTTTTGGGTGAGATTTTTTGCTTCTAAAATGACGGGACGAGCGTAAATTTTGTCAAAGTAAGCGCGGGCATCAAAATCTGAGGGTTGAAGTGCTGAAGACATTAGCGAACTCCCGTTTTCCATTTAAATAATTGCTGTCCAAGTTTCATTAAAATCACGTCGCAAATCAGACCAATCAAACCGATAATCAAAATTGCGGCGAAAACATTGTCAAAGTTTTGATAGCGAGCTTGTTGAGTGATGAACCACGTGATACCGGATGTACTTCCTATGAGTTCTGCAACGATTAAATAGGTCCAAGCCCAACCTAAAAGTACACGAAGGTTTCGATAAATTTCTGGGAGTGCAGCAGGGATGACTACATAAAATAAACTTTTGATTTTGTTGGTTCCTAAGGTGAATCCAGCTTCAATAAGACTGCGGTCGACCAGACGGGTGGTATTGGCAATAATCAGAATTTGTTGGAATAAGGTACCAATCACAATAATGGCAATTTTAGGTGCGTCATTAATGCCCAAAATCGCAACAGCAAGAGCGCCAAAGGCTGGTGCAGGCAGATAGCGAAAGAACTCTACAAAAGGTTCAGTTAATTGAGAAATTTTATGAGAAAAACCGCAAAGAATACCCAAAGGAATACCAATCAAAGAAGAAATAAAAAATGCGGTAAACACCAGTTTAATGCTGTGCCATAAACTTTCATGAAACCATGGTGCATTCGCTTGAGCGGGTGGTGTTGTAAATGCGGTCACTAAGGCTGTAGCGACTTCATCTGGTGCGGGTAGGTAAATGGGATTAACCAAAATTCCCCGAGGTGGTGGCAGTCCTTGATCGACTGCCAATTTCGCTTCAGCATAATAAACTTCTCTACTGACACGGCTATCGACTTGTAAAAATGTTGTGCTACCAGAATCTGTGATTTGAACTTGGGGATGCCAAATAAAAGGCAAATAACTCACTGCACACCAGATTAAAATTGGAATTAAAAACGATCCAAAACCAAGCAAAAATTTATGCTTTTGACTCAATTCTCGTGCAACATAGCTCATCGTTGCCACCTCAGTAATACAAAAAATAAAATTCGTATGATTAGGTTGCAAAATCGATGCCATTTTCGAAGCGTGCTTTAAAAGCGCTAAATTTTTAAGTTTTCATTCATTTTTCTTATGTACATTCTTTCAATATCTTCAATATCAAGGTTTCGATCATCAAAATATGATGGAGAATTACAACTCTTCACTTGATGGTGATCACTATCACGTTTTAAATGCAGATAGAAATGATGAGAGCCTGCTTAAATGAGATCGGCTAAATTTGTGACATTCTTAGCATGTATGTTCATGTTCCAAAGCCTTTGGAATGTGGCGGCGGCTTTTTGTGTTCATGAAAGCGACTCAACATCGACACAAAGTTTTCACTTTGGTCATCATCAACCTGTACTTTGCCAAGCCGATCTTTCAAATAAAAGTCCGAAGTCCCAAATTGAAAAAGGCTTCGTGCTTGGTGATGATCAAAGCGTGACGCTAGAAGAAAAAGCGCAAATCGATGTTTTGGATCATCAAGATCATCTGCCGTCAATGTCTCAGTTTATTCTTGCTGTAAACGAGAATTTGCCTTCATCACAACACATCGAAAAGATTTACCAAAATCACTTTCTTTGGATTAATGCCTATCAATCGCCTCATTTAGGTAAAATCCCTCCGCCTCCTGAATTAACCCCGCTATTGGTGGGGTAGCCTAAAAATTTCCCACCACTTATTTTTAAATTAGTGGGAAATTCACATGTCTTTTAAATTAAAACATTCTATTCGATTATGGCTGGTTTTAGGTTCGCTTAGTTTGGGTGCAAATGCTCAAGCAATGACAGTCAATTCGCTTGAACAAGCACTCGTTCAAGTGTCTCAATATCAACAATCAGAACAGATTTGGCAGCAACGACAACAAATGTCAGAACTTGCAGTCAAGCAAAGTGGACTTTGGCAAAACCCGACTATCAATCTCTCTCGAGATGGTTTTGGTTCGAGTCAAGATCAAGAATTGAGTCTTGGTATTATTCAGCCGATCGACATTTTTGGTCAAAGACGGATTCAAAAAAATATAGCGCGTTTGGCTGGGCAACAAAATGAATTGCAAGAAAAGTTGTGGGAAGCACAAAGCCAATTAATCGTGAAGTATGCTTGGTCACAGTTTTTAATTTCGCAATCTGAAGCACAAATTCAAAAGTCTCAACTGCAAGTCAGTCGTGAAACTTTAGACAGCGCTAAAAAACGATATCAGGCAGGAAGCATAGCTTTGGTTGAGTATGAACGAGCGCAGATTGAAGCGGCAGAAAATGAACGCAATTATCAGCAAGCCATTTTAAATAAGGAAATTGCAAAACGTAATCTTTCTAATCTCTGGGGAGAAACTGAAGCAGAGGTGAAGGTTGATTCAAATCGGATTTATTGGCCTGACCAAGTTGAACAGAATGTTCAAAATTATATTTCTGCAGGTTATTTAGAAAAGCTTTATGCACTCAATGTTGTACAGGCTAATCAACGAATTGAGCAACTTAAAGTAAAAGCAAAACCAAATCCAAATTTGAATGTAGGGATGACGCGAACAAAAGCGCCCAATGAGACAAACGATACGAGTTTATCTGTGGGTGTCGATATTCCGTTCAATATTTTTAATCGTCAGCAATACCAAATTCCGCTTGCACAACGTCAGCAATCTCTACTTGAGCGTCAACAACAAAGAGAACTCAAACAACAAATTTTAGAGATTGCAAACTCATTTCATCAGGTGCGTGGCTTAAAACTGCAGTATGACGCTGTACTGAGACAAAAAGACTTGTCTGAAAAAGTACAGATGCGCTCTTTGCTTGGTTTTAAAAATGGAAAACTTTCAATCACTGAGGTGCAACAAGCAACGACACAATTACAAAATATTCGGCTCAGTCAAATTCAGCTCTTAAGAGAGGCATGGCAAACCGCACTAGCTGCTGAGGCATTAAGTATCGGTATTAGTTATGAACAAATTAGTCGTTCAGATGCCTATACCCAATTACTCAAAGAGGCTGTGTCACAGTCAGAAAATTTCATCAATATAGGGGCAGAATAAAATGAGATCTATACAACAAGGAAAAATAAACCAAGCATTCCTCATCGCCCTGATTATTGGGGTGACGATAGTTATCGGGATTTGGATTTTTTTCAAAGATAATAAGAAAACAGCAATTGTTGAGAGTGAAGAGCAAGCTGAAACGTCGAATGGCGCAGAAGCTGAGCATGCAGAAGAAGATGAGATTGAACTCACATCTAAACAGCTAGTCGAACATAGTATAAAAATAGAATCAGCTCAATTAGGTGCAATTCCGCGATACACAAACTTGCCTGCAAAATTGATGGTAAATACAGATCAACAAGCGCATATTTCCCCTAATTTTGCTGGTCATGTTGAACAAGTGAATGTAGCACTGGGACAAGAAGTAACTAAAGGTCAAGTACTTGCAGTATTAAGTGTCCCAGAGCTCATTGACCAACAAGCGAATTTGAGAATGGAGCAATCCAATTTAGATTTGGCACGCCAAGATTTGCAACGTGAACAACGGATGTGGTCGCAGGGGATCTCCGCAAAACAGGATTTGCAACGTGCTGAAAATGCATATCGTCAAGCACAAATCACAGTGCAAAGTGCCAATGCACGTTTACAAGCTTTGGGAGCTTCAGCAGGTTCGAATGGTCGTTTTACTATTCGTTCGCCTATCTCGGGCGTGATCAGCCAAAAAGACATCGTGGTAGGTGAAAATGTGCAACTTGCAGATCAGATTTTCATCATCGAACAATTAGAAGATTTATGGCTCGAATTTGTGCTACCTGCAGATGCGAGTAATCAAATTCGTGCACAACAAAATATTCAATTCAAATCTTTACAATCAGGTCAGACGTATACAGCAGTTGTGCAATCGTTAACGTCGCAAGCAGATGCGCAGACTGGTCGTTTGATTGTTCGCGCTAAAGTTCAAGGAAAGGCAAGTGAGTTAAGACCAAATTTGATGGTAAATGTTGAACTTCAAAGTCCCGATGCATCCAATGTATTACGCGTTGCAAAAAATGCAGTGCAACAAATCGAAGGTAAATCAGCAATATTTATTGTTACAGAACAAAAAAATGGAAAACTCCACTTTAAAGCACAACCCATTGAAGTAGGTGAAATGTCTTCAGATGGTCAATGGGCAGAAATTAAGTCTGGTCTTCAAGCGGGGCAAAAATATGTCAATCAAGGCAGCTTCTTACTGAAATCGGAGTTAGAAAAAGGAGAAGCTGACCATGGGCACTAATCATGACATGCCGAAGGCTGAAGGGCTATTTGAGCGAATTATTCAGTTTTCAATTCAACATGCGATTTGGGTCATGCTGTTTGCCTGTGCTTGGATTGCTGTTGGAGTTTATAGTTATCAAAAATTGCCAATTGATGCAGTTCCAGACATTACCAATACACAGGTTCAAATTAATACCCAAGCTAATGGATTTACTGCGCTCGAAGTTGAGCAACGCATTACGTATCCAATTGAAAATGCCATGGCGGGGATACCAGATCTTGAATTAACACGTTCGATCTCTAGGTATGGTTTATCTCAGGTCACTATTGTCTTCAAAGATGGCACAGATATTTACTGGGCACGTCAACAAATCAATCAGCGTGTGCAAGAGGTTCAATCCGAATTACCTGATGATATCGCACCTACCATGTCTCCAGTATCTACGGGGCTGGGTGAAATTTATCAATGGGTACTAAAAGCTGAGCCAAAGGCTAAAAAACCTGATGGTTCTTCATACACAGCAATGGATTTACGCGAAATTCAAGATTGGATCGTGCGTCCACAATTGCAACGCGTAAAAGGCGTTGCTGAGGTGAATAGTATTGGAGGATTCAATAAAACATATGTTGTTTCGCCAGACTTGAATCGTATGCAACAACTACAAGTCAGTTTGACGCAACTTCAACAAGTTCTTACTGAGAACAATGAAAATCGTGGAGCAGGATTTATTGAAGATGGAGGTCAACAACTGACAGTACGAGTTCCTGGAACACTGAATACGATACAGGATATTGAAAATACAACGGTGGTTACCTTAAATGGAAATCCTGTCCGTGTTTCAGATATTGCTTCAGTGTCGATTGGACATGATCTTAGAACAGGCGGAGCGACCTATAACGGAGAAGAAACCGTACTCGGCATCGCCATGATGATGATGGGTGAAAACAGCCGTAGTGTTGCACAAGCTGTTGATCAAAAAATTCAAGAAATTCAAACCACACTGCCCGAAAGCGTAAAAATTGAAACTGTTTACGATCGTACCACCTTAGTCGAGAAAGCCATTAAGACAGTTCAAAAGAACTTAGTCGAAGGGGCGATTTTGGTGATTGTGATTTTATTCATTTTCTTGGGAAATATTCGAGCGGCTTTAATTACAGCATGCGTGATTCCACTTTCGATGTTATTTACATTATCAGGTATGGCACAGCAAAAGATTAGTGCCAACCTTATGAGTTTAGGTGCGCTAGATTTCGGAATTATTGTAGATGGGGCAGTGGTAATTGTCGAAAACTGTATTCGCCGATTAGCTCATGCCCAAGAACAGTTAAGACGACCTTTAACACGTTCAGAGAGATTTAAAGAAGTATTCCTTGCCGCTCGTCAAGCGCGCCGTCCTTTAATTTTTGGTCAAACGATTATTTTAGTGGTGTACTTGCCCATATTTGCTTTAAGTGGTGTTGAAGCAAAAATGTTTCACCCTATGGCACTCACCGTAGTATTAGCTCTTATTGCTGCGATCATTTTATCCATTACTTTTGTTCCTGCTGCAGTGGCTTTATTTGTAACAGGTGAAGTCAAAGAAACTGAAAGTAGATGGATGTTATGGTTAAAGAAAAAATATCTAAAAGCATTAGATATGACTTATTTATATCGAACGGTCATGTTAACGCTCGCAGTTAGTATTTTGGTTTTAACAGGGTTGTTGGCGACACGTCTAGGAAGTGAATTCGCACCGCAATTAAGCGAAGGTGATTTTGCTATTCAACAAATGCGTTCACCCAGTACCAGCTTAGAAGAATCATTAAGAATGCAGGAAATGACTGAGAAACTTTTGCTTCAAAATTTTCCAGAAATTAAAAATGTTTTCGCACGAACGGGTACTGCTGAAGTGGCGACAGATGTGATGCCACCCAATATCTCAGATGGATTCATTATGTTGAAACCTCGTCAAGAGTGGCCGAATCCCAAAGAAAGCTTAGATGATTTAAGGTCACGTATTGAAACTTTTTTGGAGACTTTGCCTGGCAACAATAGTGAATTTTCTCAACCCATTGAATTGCGTTTTAATGAGCTCATTTCTGGAGTCCGCAGTGACATAGGTATAAAAATTTTTGGCGATGATATGCAGGTGTTAAACGATGAAGCTGCCAAAATTGCCAAGATTGTGCAAAAAATCAGTGGCAGTACCGCAGTCAAAGTAGAACAGACTTCAGGTTTACCCTTATTAAATATAGACGTAAATCGTTCTTTAGCAGCGCAATATGGTCTTTCGGTTCGTGAGATACAAAATTTAGTCGCTTCAAGTATCGGTGGTCAACAAGTCGGTGAAATTCTACAAGGCGACCGCCGTTTTGATTTTGTTATTCGACTTACTGATCAAGATCGGACAGTCATGGGGATTGCACAATTACCCATACAACTCCCCAATGGTGGGACAGTAAGACTGGCAGATGTGGCTACAGTTTCAAATATTGATGGTATGAATCAGGTGAGTCGTGAAAATGGCAAGCGTAGGATTATTGTGACGGCAAATGTTGAAGGGCGAGATCTGGGTTCATTTGTCCAAGAGTTGCAATCTAGCCTCACGACATATGCATTACCGAGTGGCTATTGGATTGAGTATGGTGGACAGTTTGAGAATTTGGCATCTGCCAAAGCTAGAATGACTATCGTGATTCCATTGGCTTTGATTACGATTTTTATCCTGCTGATGGCTGTATTCAAAAATATAAGAGAAAGTTTATTGGTCTTCACGGGCGTACCCTTTGCTCTCACGGGGGGAGTCTTATTTTTATGGTTACGTGATATTCCCATCTCAATGTCTGCGGGTATTGGTTTTATCGCTTTATCAGGTGTCGCTGTTCTGAATGGACTGGTTATGTTGACCTTTATTAAGGAGCTAAGAAGTGAATACAGTTTAAAAGATGCCATTTGGCAAGGTGCAATGTTGCGATTACGTCCTGTGCTGATGACTGCTTTTGTGGCGTCTTTAGGATTTGTTCCAATGGCGCTTGCTACGGGTACGGGTGCTGAAGTACAGCGACCGCTTGCGACAGTGGTTATCGGTGGAATTATTTCATCCACCATACTGACGCTACTACTTTTACCTGTATTGTATAGGTGGATGAATCAAGCAAAAGCAGAACAATAAATTAAACAATAACATTATGTATATGAATCAGAAGCCTCACTTTATTTTAAGTGAGGCTTCTGATGAGGAGTATAAAATGGGTAGTTCGCATAATCATGATCACAGTCATGTGGAAGTCAGTAAAGACAACGCAAAGAAACTAACTTTTGCTTTAGCCTTAACCACGACATTTTTAATTATTGAAGTTGTTGCTGCATTTATTACTCAAAGTTTAGCTTTGCTGTCAGATGCTGCACATATGTTTACTGATGCTGCTGCTCTAGCCATCGCGTTGGTTGCAATTAAGATTGGTCAAAAGCCTGCAGACAATAAGCGAACTTTTGGTTACCAGCGATTTGAAATTTTGGCAGCTCTATTTAATGCGGTGATGTTATTTATCGTTGCAATTTATATTTTGATAGAAGCGATTCATCGATTAAGTAATCCTCCTGAAATTCAGAGTGTTGGAATGATGATAGTCGCCGTCATTGGCTTAATCATTAATTTAATTTCGATGAAGATTCTTTTTTCGAGTAGTAAAGATAGCCTCAATGTCAAAGGTGCATATCTAGAAGTATTAAGTGATGCACTTGGTTCTGTAGGTGTGATCATCGGTGCTGTGATTATTTATTTTACAGGCTGGGTACTTATTGACACGATTATCGCAGTCCTGATCGGATTTTGGGTCTTACCACGTGCTTGGATTCTCGCCAAGCAAAGTGTAAATATCCTACTTGAAGGTGTACCTGATGAGATTGATATTGAAAAGCTCCGTACAGATTTATTATCGCTTGAAGGAGTTAAGGACATTCACCAACTCAAAGTTTGGGCGATCACATCCAAAAAAGTCATGCTCACAGTTCATTTGGTTGCACCGAATGTCGATCCTAAACGTTTACATCAACAAGCTTTTGAAATGTTAAGTCATGATCACCATATTACTGAAATGACCTTGCAGATAGAAGATGATGCATATCACCATGAACTAGAACATCAGCATTAAAAAAAGCCCCGAAAAGCGCTTTTTTACATATAGAGAATTTAAATTGATCTACACAGATTCAAGTGTTGCGGTTTGGGTTGAAGTGTGCAGCCCATTCGTTGATGACTTACGGTATTGAGCACCACGATGATCATCTGGAAGTAATGGTCCATGACCAAACAACTTTTCTCTCAGTGTCCCCTTGGTATATTCTGTAGGGTAAACACCGCGACGTTGTAACTCAGGAACGACGTATTCGACCACGTCTTCAAAAGATTGATGTGCCAAAATATAAGCCAAATTGAATCCATCAATGCCAGTTTCATCCACCCATTCTTGAAGACGATCGGCTACTGTGCTTGGTGAGCCGACAATCACGGGGCCGTTTCCACCTACACTGGTCCATTTTGCAATTTCTTCAATGGTCCAAACTTTATCTGGATCTGCTTCTACGTAAGATTGCAACATAGACTGAATGGCATTGGTATGAATATATTCAACCTGGTCTGTAGCTTTGAATTGTGAAAAATCTACACCAGACCACCCTGAAGCGAGTGTTAATCCACCATCATAACTACCGTAAGATTGATACTCTGCAAATTTAGCCTGTGCTTTTTCATCAGTTTCATCGACCACAATCGCAAGCATCGTATAAATTAGAACTGCATTTGGATCTTTACCTTCCTCAATAAGATTCTGACGAATTCCTTGTGCTAACTTTTTTACAGCAACTTTCGTTGGTGCAGATATAAATACGCACTCTGCATTTTGACTGGCAAATTTCTGTCCACGCTTTGATGCACCAGCTTGGTATAATACAGGTGTGCGTTGCGGAGAAGGTTCACAGATATGAATACCTGGCACGCTAAAATATGTACCTTCATGAAGGATTGGATGAACTTTGGTGTGATCCGCAAAAATACCAGCAGCTTTGTCGCGTCGTACCGCATCATTTTCCCAAGAGCCTTCCCAGAGTTTATATAGAACTTCCAGATACTCGTCTGCAATATCATAACGATTGTCGTGACTTACTTGGGTTTTTAAACCTAAGTTTTTGGATCCGCTTTCTAGATATGAAGTCACAATATTCCAACCCGCGCGACCTTTGGTGAGATGATCCAACGTGCTCATACGTCGTGCGAAGGGATAAGGATGTTCGAATGAAATAGAGGTGGTTACGCCAAAGCCTAAATGTTGGGTGACTGCTGCCATTGCTGGAACAATCTGAATTGGATCATTCACAGGAACTTGAACAGCACCATTTAAAGCATGTTGAGCCGATTGATGATACACATCATAAATACCCAAAACATCTGCAAGAAAAATACCGTCAAAAATACCTTTTTCTAATATTTTTGCTAAATCAGTCCAATATTCCAAATCTTTATATTCTGTAGAGCGATCGAGCGGATGACGCCATAAGCCTGGGGACTGATGTGCAATGCAATTCATTTCAAAAGCATTAAATCGTATATGTTTATTCATAATGAAAATATAAAATAATTAAATGTTGATATTCTGATTATATGAAATATCATACTTATTATTTAATGAGAAAAACTGCAATATACATAATAAAAAAATAAATGATTTGATTATGTTTGAAATCAGATTAGTAAATAAAATAATCGTATAAAAAATTAAAATAATTAGTGCTAATTTAATTTTATTCAATTTTTTTGAAGAGAATAAAATGACCGCACAAATAGATATAAAATTGCATGAAGCTGAAATTTCAAAAGAATTCTACCAAATTCATCAGCCAGCGCATGTGATTAAGACAGATCAAGAAGCGATTCAAATCGCACAACAGCTCGCTGAAGATTTTGCAAAGGAAGCCTCCATTCGTGATCATGAACGCCGTTTACCTTTGAGTGAAATTAACAAGTACTCTCAATCAGGGCTTTGGGCAATTAACATTCCAAAGCAATATGGCGGTGCAGGAGCGAGCTACAAGACTCTCGCTGAAGTTGTTAAAACCATTTCTAGCGCTGATCCATCACTAGGTCAAATCGCACAAAATCATTGGGTGTTTCTAGAGCATATCCGTTTAGATGCCACCGAAGAACAAAAACAATTCTTTTTTAAAGCAGTACTGGGTGGAGAGCGTTTGGGGAATGCTTTCTCAGAAAAAGGGTCTAAGACGGTTGCCGATCTCACCACAAAAATAGAATTTGATGCTTCTGGCAATGGGATTGTGAATGGACAAAAATTCTTTGCAACTGGAGCTTTACTGGCACACCGCATTCCAGTTGTTGCGATTGATGCTGAAGGAAAACCATTTGCTGCAATCGTGCCACAAGGGACAGAAGGTGTAAAAATTACCAATGATTGGAGTGGGTTTGGTCAGCGTACAACGGTCAGTGGATCAGTCGAATTAAACAACGTTAAAGTAGATGCAAAATATATCGTTCCAATTTATCAAGCTTTTGTAAGACCGACAGCAGCTGGAGCAATTTCTCAATTTATTCAAGCTGCTGTAGATGCTGGGATTGCACGTGGTGCGATTCAAGAAACGATTCATTACGTTCGTAACTTTGCACGTCCATGGATTGATTCAGGTTTAGATAAAGCAAGTTCAGATCCATATACCATTGCCAATATTGGTGAATTGAAAATTAAGCTGCGTGCTGCTGAAGCCGTTCTGGATTTGGCAGGATTAGCGATTGATTTAGCACTTGCTGAACCGACCGAAGATCATATTAATGAAGCAACATTGCTCGTGGCTGAAGCAAAAGTCTTAACGACTGACATTGCGATTTTAGCAGCGAATAAATTATTTGAGCTTTCTGGCACGCGTTCGACCTTATCAGAATTAAATTTAGATCGTTATTGGCGCAATGCCAGAACACACACTTTGCATGATCCCGTGCGTTGGAAATACAACATTGTAGGAAATTATTTTCTAAATGATGTCCCACCACCACGTCATCCATGGAGCTAAGGAGAAATTTATTATGACTATATTAAATCAGAATGAAGAACTTTCACTTGGTGCCAACTATGAAGAGGTTGCAGCAAAGTTTCGACCGATTTTTAAGCGGATTGCAGAAGGGGCCGTTCAACGAGAAACCGATCGTGATTTGCCTCATGAACAAATTAAATGTTTAAACGATGCATGTTTTGGTGCATTACGTGTGCCAAAAAAATATGGCGGTGCAGGTTTTACCCAGCAGCAACTTTTCCAAATCTTAATCGAGTTGGCGACAGCGGATTCAAATATTGTGCAAGCTTTACGTGGACATTTTGCATTTGTCGAAGACCGTTTAGTGGCGCATAAAGATCAATCACAAGCGTTTTGGTTTAAGCGATTTGTAAATGGTGAAATCGCAGGAAACGCTTGGACAGAAGTCGGTAATGTTGAGATAGGCGACGTCATTACCCGAGTGAAACAAAATCAACAAGGCGAATATGAAGTTTCAGGAGAAAAGTTCTATTCTACAGGTACTATTTTTGCCGATTGGATTGATCTTTTTGCCTATGATGAGACCACTGATCAGCATGTGATTGCAGCGGTCTCAACTAAAGCTAATGGAATTAAAGTACATGATGATTGGGATGGATTTGGTCAAAAAACCACTGGAAGCGGGACGCTAAAAATCAACCAAGTGTCGATTGAACGAGATCATATTTACCCGTTTGATCAGCGTTTTAAATATCAAACAGCTTTTTATCAAGTTGTACATCTAGCAACACTGACCGGCATCGCATTTTCTGCGGTGGAGACCTTTAGTGAGGAAGTGCGTAAGCGTACTCGAATCTTTAGCCACGGGAATGCTGATCTTGTCCGTGATGATGCTCAGATTCTACAAGTGATTGGTAAGGCATCTTCCCAAGCATTTGCCAGTCAATCCATTACTTTAAAAACAGCTGCAGCACTGGATGAT
Organism: Acinetobacter sp. ANC_7511; assembly: GCF_056779975.1. Taxonomy (NCBI): domain Bacteria; kingdom Pseudomonadati; phylum Pseudomonadota; class Gammaproteobacteria; order Moraxellales; family Moraxellaceae; genus Acinetobacter; species Acinetobacter sp. ANC_7511. The sequence continues at coordinate 231,913 of NZ_JBWYIY010000001.1, read as the reverse complement.
GCATATTTAAGTCACTTTAATGCTTCATCTGAAAAAGATCATGAGATTAACCAAATTGCGGAACTAGAATCTGCTCAAGGGCAGGTAGTCATTTCAGATCTTGTACTTGATTTAACAACTAAACTATTCAATAGTTTGGGTGCTTCAACCAGCGCTTCATCGAAGCAGTTAGATCGTTTCTGGCGTAATGCAAGAGTTGTATCCTCACATAATCCGATTATTTATAAGGAGAAAGTGGTGGGTGCTTTTGTCGTGAATCAAACTGAATTGCCATTTGTATGGCAAATTGGTAATAGTCCTTTGGCGAAACACTTGAAAGCTCAAGTGGCTTAATTGATGTAATTTCGATGATGCTGCTAAGAAGGTCCTGTTAAGGACCTTTTTACTAGGTTCTTAAATAAGAGTCTAATAGCCTAAGCGATTTAGATAGATCACTTTAAAAAACACTAAAAAAGACACTAAAGAATAGTGTCTTAACGATTTAAAGCGAGCTTAAGAAGCCTTATCTGTTTGCAGAAGCCCTGATTCATCAACTTTACCGATACGCCATTGATAAGGGGGTAATGCACCATTTACGCTAAAGTCTCCGACAATTCGATCTTTATAAATTCTTGGGTTGTGAGATGCGAGCGTACGAATATTTCGCCAGAAACGATCTAAAGCTAAGTTTTTATCAGTGGCTGATGCTCCTAGAGCATCAAAAATGATGGTCGAAGCATTTAATGCAAGTGTAGTGATAATGGTTTGAGATTGAGCAACCTCTAATTCTGCTATGGCATTTTGATCTGCTTCGAGTTGTTCATTATCATTCAACCCAGCTTCAAAAGCACGTTGTATAGCCTGTGCATTTTTTCCAATAATTGCTGCAGTGGTGTAGGCGACACCACGAATTTGACCCACCACTTGTAGGATTTGAGCATCATTACGGACGAAGGAAGCATTGGCATGCGTATAATTTCTTTCACGTTTATAAACCTCAGCTGATACTTCATAGCTTGCTGCTCTTGTAAGCCCTGAAATAATTGCCAATTGAATCAGTTGATAGAATGCTGCTGAATATTTAAAGCGCTGTTGGTCTCCGATGACATCTTGTTGATTCACAACAACATCAGTGAACTTAGTAGTACCACTTGCTGTAAGAATTTGACCAAAACCATTCCAGTCATCCACAATCTCAACACCTTCAGCATGTCGAGGGATTAGAATACTGGCTGATTCTCCATACAAATCAGTAATACCCACATCAATCCAGTCTGCATACAAGCTTCCTGTGGTATAAAATTTTTGTCCATTCAATATCGTGCGTCCCTCAGCATCTTTGGAAAGTCTCGTTTTAAATTCATGAATGGACTCATTTCCACCTTCAGACCATGCGCTTCCAATAATTTGACCTTGAGCCACTCTAGGAAGCCATATAGATTTAAACTGTGGGTCGCGGCTGAGCAGTAAATCTTCCACAAAGCCAAAATGTACGCGAAGTGCCTGCGGTAAATTTGCATCAGCTTCGGCAAGTTCGATTAATAGATTAAATAATTCTGGAATCGTTGCATCAAATCCCCCTTGCGAACTGGGTAAGCGAAGTTTCGTAAAACCGATGTCTTTTAACCATTGAATCTGTTCAAAAGCTAAAATTCGCTTTTTTTCGCGTTCTGATCGCGAAGCTTTGATTTTTTCAAATGTAGGTCTGAATAACGAGGCGAGATTTTCATAACGTGAAGAAGGTCCTTGTCCCCATACAGCATTAATTTGTGTGGTCAGTGCGCTGGGGCGGTGTTGCAATGCAGTTTGAGTTTTTAAATTAACGATATTCATAATACTCAGTCTTTATTTTAAATTAAAATAAAATAATAGCGCTTATAAGATGGGTGAAAATCGATTTATTGTGATATGTAAATATAATATATTGGATTAATAAAAAATTAGATATTATCTTAAATAAAGAAAATGATATTCAATAAAATGAATTGAGATATAATCATATTGTGATTGGAGAAAGGGTTTAAATTAAATGGGTAAAGATTTTAAATCCAATACTTATATTTGTGATGATCATGTCATAGATACGATTTATTGGTTGATGCACCACCAAGATAGTTATGATCGCTTTGAGTTTGATGCATTTAGTCAAAAAATAACGGTACACCATGCCAATGGAACAGATGAAATTAAGCCAGGACAGTATCTTAATGCCAGTTATGGCATATTGATCACATCATAAAAAACCGAAGCAAAGCTTCGGTTTTTGATTGAGCGAATCTTATAAATTAACTTGCCATTGCATCTATAGTCAGCTCTGATACAGTCGGCTTCGCTTTTTCGGCTTTTAGACCTAACTTATCGAATAACTGCTTATCTTTGCCTTCACCAGCATTAGGTGTCGTTAAAAGCTTTTCACCTGAGAACAAAGAGTTAGCACCTGCCATAAACGCTAAAGCTTGATCAGAATCAGAAAGAGATTCACGACCCGCTGAAAGTCTTATATAACTTTTTGGCATGATAATGCGCGCTACGGCAATCGTGCGAATCCATTCAGTCACATCGAGTTTTTCAACGTCTGCTAAGGGTGTGCCTTCGATCGGTACAAGCATGTTGATTGGTACCGATTCTGGATGAATAGCTAAGGTCGCAAGTTCATGTAATAGACCAATACGATCTTGAGTATCTTCACCTAAGCCAACAATTCCACCACTACACACTTTCATGCCTGCTTGGCGTACAAAGTCTAAAGTATTTAAACGATCATCATAAGTGCGTGTGGTAATCACATTTGGATAGTACTCACGAGAGGTATCTAAATTGTGATTGTAATAATCTAAACCTGCTTCTTTTAAACGTTCCGCTTGTGATTGATTGAGCATCCCTAAGGTCATACAAGTTTCAAGTCCTAGGGCCTTTACCTCACGTACCATTTCAAGTACATAAGGCATATCGCGTTCATGAGGATTTCGCCATGCAGCACCCATACAAAAACGAGATGATCCAGAAGCGAGAGCTTCTTTGGCTTCATTAATTACTTTTTCAACAGCAATTCTTTTTTCGGCCTCAAGTTTGGAATCATAACGTGCAGATTGAGAACAGTATTTACAATCTTCAGGACATTTACCCGTTTTGATTGATAGTAATGTGCTGACCTGAATGGTATTTGCATCAAAGTATTGACGATGCACGCGTTGTGCTTCGAAAACTAAGTCCATGAAGGGTTGTTCATAGAGTTTTTGTATTTCTTCACGCGTCCAATCATTGCGTACTTGCATAATTTATCCATCAATTAAAAAGCTACTTATTTGATCATACTGTAATTTTAATAATGCAAAATCGTAAAATATGACAATAATGACTCAAAAAAATTATCAAATTCGCCAACTCAATAGAAATTAATCATTGTTGATTTAGTTACAAACTTAACTATTTTTATGCATTTTTCGCCGCAAAATTATTTTTTGGGAACTTGATGCTGAGAACTTGTTGCTAACGTGTGCTTAAAATTTCAGATCATGCTCAAAACGGTGTTTTTGCGCTGTCAAGTCATCTTGGAAAAGTACAATTAATTATTTCTTTTTGATTGTTGTTCTTGTACTGCCCAGTCAATATGGATTTGCACAATCTCACTAGACTGATTTCTTTTTAGTATCAATTGCTCAATATTGTTTGGATGATACGGTGCATTCCCGATTCCAATCGCAATATTCCGCATAAAGCTTTCATAGCCTGTTCTACGCAGTGGACTGCCTTCTGTGTTGGCTAAGAATGTTGCTTCGTCCCATTGCCATAATTCAATTAAAGAAAGACGATCCAGCCCATGACGGGGATGGAAATCAGCAACCGTTGTAGTTTGTGCGAAACTATTCCAAGGACAAATCAGCTGGCAATCATCACATCCAAATACGCGATTACCTATGCCACGGCGTAGTTCTTCAGGAATCACCCCTTGGTATTCAATCGTCAGATAGGCAATACATTTTCGGGCATCTAATTGATATGGCGCTACAATCGCCTGCGTTGGACATATATCAATACATGCTGTACATGAGCCGCAATGTGCACTGGCAGGCTCGTCAAAGGGTAATTCAAGAGAACTAAACAGTTCACCGAGTACAAAAAAGGAGCCCGATTTTTTGTGGATGAGCAGGGTATGTTTACCTGTCCAACCCATACCTGCAGATTCAGCGAGTGATTTTTCAAAGATAGGGGCTGAATCGGCGAAAGGTCTTGATTCAAATGGACCGACTTTTTCACGAATAAGGTTTGAAAGTGTTTTTAATTTACCGCGCATGGTTTTATGGTAATCCCGTCCGCGTGCATATCGCGCAATAACGGCAGAATTGGGGAAATCTGGTACTGTTCGAGGTTGAGGTCGTTCAACCAAATAATTCATTCTGACGCAGATAATACTTTTTGTATGGGGAACCAAGAGTGTTGGATTAGCACGTTTTTCCAAATTTTCTTCGAGGAACTTCATGTCACCATGAAATCCTTGATCTAAATATGCTTTTAATCGAGGCAATTCATCTTGAGCATCAGGTCGGGCAATGACACAATCAGCGAAGCCGAGTTCCAATGCTTGAGCTTTAATCCAAGCTTTAAGCGCATAAGGATCAAATTGCTGTGTTGGAATACGAACTGGTATAGATGAGAGAGATTGAGTCATAAATAAAAAAAGGAACGATGATGCATCAACAAGTTTATCACAGCAGTGCGATTCAAGCTTGGGAACAGCGCTGGTTTGACGATCAAAATAGTGCTTTTGGTCTTATGCAGCAAGTTGCTTGGATGATGGCACAAGAAATCATCACAATTCTTCAAGGTATTGAAAAAAAGAAGATCCGTATCGCAGTATGCTGTGGTAAAGGAAATAATGCTGGGGATGGTTATCTTATTGCGTACTATTTAGCACAGCACTCTTTATCACAACATTGTTCATTTAACCAAAATCTAGAAATCGATATTTTTTCTTTTTCACAAGTCGATCATCACTCGGCTGACTCCTTACAGAGTGCTTATAAAATGAGTCAATCCGTACCATTAAAGCAGTTCACCGATCTGAACCTGTGTCAGGGTTATGATGTCTATATTGATGCATTGTTTGGAATTGGAATTAATCGTACTTTAAGTGAAGATTGGCAGAGAATTATCCATCATATTAATGAGCAAGACGGCGTCAAAATTGCGATTGATATGCCGAGCGGTTTAGATGCAAATACAGGTCAACCATTACCAATGACTATTCATGCTCAGCATACGCTTACCGCACTCGCATATAAGGTAGGGCAATTTGTAGGGCGTGCACAGGATTTTATAGGGCATCTAAAACTCATTCCCATTTTACCATGTGACTCAGATTTAATACCTGTGGCCCGATTAAGCCCAGTCAAAACAATTTTGCCGCGACGACACTCTACAGGACATAAAGGAACGTATGGGCATGTGCTCGTGATTGGCGGTCATGCACAAATGGGAGGTGCGGTGATTATGGCGGCTGAAGCTGCATTTGCCGCTGGGGCGGGTAAAGTCACGATCGTGTGTGATGCTAAACATCATTCAGCAATTTTGTCACGATCTCCCAATGTAATGGTGCAGGATATTAATTGTTTCGATCCATCACAACGAAAAAATTTGCTGCAGCAAGTCGATTCGATTTGTTTTGGGATGGGGTTGGGACGCGATGATTGGGCGGCTGAGCAATATGATCACTGGATGAGTATTCTGCCCTTTACGAATAAACCGACTGTACTCGATGCTGATGCATTGTGGTTCTTATCTGAAAAGCCCATTCGACTCAATGAGAGAACTTACGCAACGCCACATCCTGGTGAGGCTGCAAAACTTTTACACTCTAGCGTGGCGGAAGTTGAGCATGACCGCATCAAAGCAATTAAACGATTACAAACACTGTATGCTGGTGAATGGGTATTAAAAGGTGCAGGAAGTTTAACGATTGACGCGCAGCAAACCATTTGGATTTGTACCCAAGGTAATCCAGGAATGGGTACAGGTGGAATGGGGGATATTCTTGCAGGAATGATTGCTAGTCTTAAAGGACAATTGTCTAATTCCATCCAGCTTCATGAAATTGTTAATTTACATGCTATGGCAGGTGATGTATTGGCTCAACAGGGTGAACGTGGTTTGTTGGCTCAGAATATGGCTCAAGCGATTTATCAAATAGTAAATCTAAAATAAAATTCAGGGATAGATATGCGATATTTAAAATTAACGATACAAGGTCTTGTTCAAGGGGTCGGATTTCGTCGCTGGTTTATGGAACAAGCCTTAAATTTGCATTTAACTGGTTACGTTAAAAATATGGATAATGGGGATGTGGAAGCTATCATTGTTGGCACATATAAAGATGTAAATGACATGATCAAACTGGCCATGGCAGGGCCTCATAATAGTAAAGTTAAGCAAATCTTCTATGAAGACTTAATTGACATCAAAGAGCGTGATTTCGATAACTTTCAAATTCGCCAATAAGTGCATTGAGTGTCGAGAGACTTTTAACGTCGACGACTACTGCTGCGGCTTCGTCCACGTGCCATTCCACCTAAAGCATTTAAGACGGCCAATTTACTCATACTGCCAGAGGCATGTGCATGGCAAATTGCTGCGGCAAGTGCATCTGCAGCATCGGCTTGTGGTTTAATACTTAAATTAAGTATGCGCATAACCATCATTTGAACCTGTTCTTTATCAGCAGCGCCATAGCCAACAACAGATTGTTTAATTTGACGCGCAGTATATTCAGCCACTTGTAGATCTAAATTGACCAATGCCGCTATAGCTGCACCGCGTGCTTGACCAAGTTTTAAGGCAGAGTCAGGATTGACCGCCATAAATACCTGTTCCACAGCAGCTTCGGTAGGACCATGAAATTTAACGATTCTTTCAATGCCTGAAAAAATTCGTTTTAGACGCTCAGGCATGTCAGGTGTTTCAGTGCGAATTGTTCCAGCATCAACAAAAGTGAGTTTTTGCCCCTCTTTTTGAATAATACCGTAACCTGTTAGACGTGAACCAGGATCAATTCCGATAATTAATGACATTCCATGACTTTAAAAATAAAATAATGCCCATATTGTTACATAAGCGTATGAAAAAAGCTTGATACAGATTGAGCAGATGATTACGACCCTATATTTAAATTTTTGAGATTAGATTACATTTCATGAAATTAGCTCTTATTGTTTTAATCGGTATAGTCCTTGAAATCTTCGTATGGGTCGGTGTGGGTGATCTAGTCGGAAGTATGTGGTATGTATTCTTCTGGTTTATTGCTGCATTCTTTATTGGTTTAAATATGGTTCGTTCTCATGCATCAGGTTTAATGCCACAGATGCAGCAAATGCAACAAGGTCATATGAGTGCTGATCCGAATTTGACCAATAACTTACCTAAAATTATTGCGGGTATTTTCCTTTTGATTCCGGGGTTAATTTCCGATCTATTCACCTTACTTATTCTAATTCCACCTGTTCAAACAGCATTTAAAGCGGTGATGATGAAAACCATGATGAAGCGTCAGCAAGCCATGATGGAAAAAATGATGGGTGGTATGATGGGAGATATGGGCGGCATGGGTGGTCAAGCAAATGGTCAGAATCCATTTGCAGATTTAATGCGCCAAATGCAAGAAATGCAAAGCCAGCAGCACGGTCGTGGTTCAAATGACTCTACTATCATTGATGGTGAAGCAAGAGAAATTACACCTGAAGCAAAGAAAATTGAAATGAAAGACGTTAATCAAAAGTAAATTGCGCATGTTCAAAACCAGATGTAATGTCTGGTTTTTTTATTTTTGTATCTCGATTTTCCTAAAAAACAGTATAATTCAAACAATTTTTATTCATTTTTGATTTATGTCTCTATTACTTACCATCTGTGTCCTACATCTTGTTGCTCAATTGAGTCCTGGACCTGATATTTTGTTGATTGCCAAATGCGCAGCGTCAACCACAATCGCAAATACGTTGAAAGTTATTTTAGGTATTTCTATTGGAATTTTATTTTGGGTGATTTTAACCTTATCAGGTTTTGCACTTTTGATTGCCCAATTCCCATGGATTCAACAAGTCTTAATGTTAGTCGGTGGTTTATTTTTGGCAAAAATGGGTTGGGCGATGCTAAAGGGTGGTTGGCAAACTTATAAGTCTTTCAAATTTGATGCAATTGATGAAAATCAGTCACCTCTAAAAGCTGAAAAATATTTTTTGATGGGGTTGTTTACAAACCTATCCAATCCTAAAACACTGATTTATTTTAGTAGTGTATTTTCACTTGCTTTAACCGCTTCAGCACCAGAGATGTTGAAAATACAACTTGCAGTCATTATTCCGATTCAAACGTTTTTAACCTTTACGTTTTTGATGGTCGTTTTAGCGCGCCCTAAAATTAAACAGCTCTACCAGCGTTCAGGGCATTACATAGATATGGCATCGGGTGGTCTATTTTTGATCTTTGCAGTCTGGTTGTGGATCGATGCGCTTATTTTGCTTAACTGAATCCTGATCTAACTCTTCTGTTTGAGTCAGAACAAGCGTGTCTTGCTGATAACGTCTTGGTCGCAAAGTTGCTTCAGTATTTTCAGAACCTTGATAAGAGCGACTTCTGTTTGCTCTTTCTCTCAAGCCGCCTTTCTTAATTAATTGAACCATAGTCATATCATCATTTTTCACTACGATTATTTTACTTCAATTTATGATTTCTATGCAGATTTGATGGGCGAGTGTGTGAATAAAATATGCATAATATCTAGAAGAAAAAAGAATGATAGAGCAGGTTGTCAAAAAAAATTCACATAGATATCTGATAATACAAAATATTGAATGAAGTCATAGATGGTTGCTGTTTTATAGCTACATCATGAGGTTGATTATTGGTGAAGGCTTATATAGTATAAATATTAGCCTCTAAGGTGATGTAGATAAAAATAAAAAAGACAGTCAAATCGGGAGGATGAGTATGCTGTATCAGTATCATTGTGCGTGTTGTGACAAGGTGGTTGCTTCGACAGACAAAGTGTGTTCTGAATGTGGATCACAAAATATCAGAACACCTTATGGTTTTTGGATATTTTGTATTATCGCGTGTTTAGCCGCAGCCATTGTGTTTAAAGTGGCCCATTTATATTTACAAGATAACCAAAATGTCCCTGTGAAGCAGTCGTTTTTGGACACGCTTCATCAAAGTGATAAAGCAAATTGAATCTATAAAAAAGCCCACATCAATGTGGGCTTTTTTATTTGGAAATTACAAACCAGCTGATGCTTTAAGCGCTTCAACCTTGTCTGTCTTTTCCCAAGTGAATGCAGTATCAGAACCTTCACGACCAAAGTGACCATATGCAGCAGTTTGCTTATACATCGGTTGAATGAGATTCAACATACGTGTAATACCATACGGACGTAAATCGAAATGCTCTCGTACCAATGCAATAATCAATTCTTCAGAAACCTTAGCAGTATTGAATGTATTGATTGAGATAGATGTTGGTTCAGCAACACCAATCGCATAAGACACTTGAATTTCACATTTATCGGCTAAACCAGCGGCAACAATATTTTTTGCAACATATCGACCAGCATAAGCAGCAGAGCGGTCTACTTTAGATGGATCTTTACCAGAGAAAGCACCACCACCGTGACGAGCCATACCACCATATGTATCTACAATGATTTTACGACCTGTTAAACCACAGTCACCGACTGGACCACCAATCACAAACATACCAGTAGGGTTGATATGGAATTTGGTATCCGCATGGAACATATCTGCTGGAATCACTTTTTTCACGATTTCTTCAATGACAGCTTCTTTTAAATCAGTCTGTGAAATCTCAGGATCGTGTTGAGTCGATAATACGACCGCATCTAAACGAACAGGTACGCCATTTTCATATGCAAAAGTCACTTGGCTTTTCGCATCTGGACGTAACCATGGCAGACTTCCGTTACGACGAAGTTCTGCTTGTTTTTCCATAAGACGGTGCGCATACGAAATAGGAGCAGGCATTAAAACATCTGTTTCGCGACTTGCGTAGCCAAACATTAAACCCTGATCGCCAGCACCTTGATCTTCAGGTTTTTGACGATCTACACCTTGAGCAATTTCAGGAGATTGTTTGCCAATCATGTTGATAACAGCACAAGTTGAACCATCGAAACCTAAATCAGAATGATGGTATCCAATGCCGTTTACGGTTTGGCGTACAATTGCTTCAAAGTCTACATTTGCAGTTGTTGTGATTTCACCTGCAAGAACAACAGCACCTGTTTTTACAAGCGTTTCACAAGCAACCCGTGCATATGGGTCTTCTTTTAAGATTGCATCCAAAATAGCATCACTGATTTGGTCAGCCATTTTATCTGGATGGCCTTCGCTTACAGATTCTGAAGTAAATACAGCGTACTCGCGCATAAGTCCTATCACAGTTATTTCTAAAGACGCAATATGGTACATCGACTTAACGTTAAGGACTAGCTTAACCTGACTAAAAAGCATGAATTTATGTCATTTTTGTGTTTTTTTAATTGATATCATCATCTGTTAAATTGATAAGTGAAAACTTTTGTATAAGACTTATTCTTTTTAAGACTGAGCTGAAATAAAAAACAGCTTAAGTGGGTACGAAAGAATATGAATATATGATTCAACATCAGTACTTTAAAAAAAGGCCAAGCGACTAAAAAATATTGGATTGAATTGAATATTGGTAAAACCGACTCGCATTGTATGAATTTTTTCGCTTTAGGGCTGAAATATACGTTTCTGGGCTTTACGCTGTTTGATTTTTTTAAGACAATACACCCAGTTTTTGAATTTTATTCATTTCCCATCTTTAATTTATCGGACACTGATCTATGACAACCCCGCTGAATGAACGTCGCATTGCTAACGCAATTCGTGTACTTGCAATGGATGCTGTGCAAAAAGCAAATTCTGGACATCCAGGTGCACCAATGGGGATGGCTGATATTGCTGATGTTGTATGGCGTGAATTCTTAAATCACAATCCGACAAACCCTCAGTGGGCTAACCGCGACCGTTTTGTATTATCAAATGGTCATGGCTCAATGCTTCAATATGCATTATTACATTTGACTGGCTATGATCTTTCAATTGAAGATTTAAAAGCATTCCGTCAATTGCATTCTAAAACACCGGGTCACCCAGAATTAGGTTATGCACCTGGTATCGAAACAACTACTGGTCCATTAGGGCAGGGTATCGCGAATGCTGTCGGTTTTGCTTTGGCTGAAAAAACCTTAGCAGCGCAATTCAACAAAGAAGACATTAAAGTCGTTGATCATTTCACTTACTGTTTCTTAGGTGACGGCTGTTTAATGGAAGGTGTTTCTCATGAAGCATGTTCATTGGCAGGTACTTTGGGTCTAGGTAAATTAATTGCTTACTATGACGACAATGGTATTTCAATTGATGGTGAAGTAGAAGGTTGGTTCTCTGATGACACAGAACAACGCTTCTTAGCTTATGGCTGGCAAGTATTGAAAGTTGATGGTCACGATGCAGATGCATTACGTGCGGCAACTTTAGAAGCGAAAGCTGAAACGAAGAAACCAACAATCATTATCTGTAAAACGATTATTGGTTTAGGTTCACCAAACAAACAAGGTAAAGAAGATTGCCATGGTGCACCACTGGGTAACGACGAAATCGCATTAACACGTGAAGCGTTGGGTTGGACTGAAGGTCCATTCGAAATTCCTGCTGACGTTTATGCTGCATGGGACGCTAAAGAAAAAGGTCAACAAGCAGAAGCAGCTTGGAACGAAGTATTTGCACAATATGAAGCAAAATATCCAACTGAAGCGGCTGATCTTAAACGTCGTTTAAGCGGTGAATTACCTGCTGACTTCGTTGCAAAAGCCGATGCGTATATTGCTGAAGTAAACGCAAAAGCTGAAACCATCGCAACACGTAAAGCAAGCCAAAATGCAATCCAAGCATTTGCCCCAATGCTGTCTGAAATCTTAGGTGGTTCTGCTGACTTAGCAGGTTCTAACTTAACACTTTGGAAAGGCGCACAAGGCGTTCAAGACAATGCTGCAGGTAACTACGTACACTATGGCGTACGTGAGTTCGGTATGACTGCAATCGCAAACGGTGTTGCACTTCACGGTGGGTTCATTCCTTACGTAGCAACATTCCTCATGTTTATGGAATATGCACGTAACGCAGTACGTATGTCTGCATTGATGAAACAACGTGTGATTCATGTTTACACACACGATTCTATTGGTTTGGGTGAAGATGGTCCAACACACCAACCAATTGAACAAATCGCATCTTTACGTGGTACACCAAACCTCAACACATGGCGCCCATGTGACACAGTTGAAGCAGCAATTTCTTGGAAATCTGCGTTAACACGTTCTGAAGGTCCAACTGCGTTGATCTTCTCTCGTCAAAACTTAGCATTCCAAACACGCACAGAAGCACAAATTGCTGATGTTGCGAAAGGTGGTTATGTATTGGCTGAAGAAAAAGGCGAATTGAAAGCGATTATCATTGCAACAGGTTCGGAAGTTGCATTGGCAATGGAAGCTTATGCACAGCTTGAAGGTGTGCGTGTTGTGTCTATGCCATGTGCTGAAGAATTTGTTAAGCAAGATGCTGCTTACCGTGAGTCAGTTCTTCCATCTAATATCCGTGCGCGTGTAGCGGTTGAAGCGGCGCATGTTGACTACTGGTGGAAATTTGTAGGTCTTGATGGTCGTGTGATTGGTATGACTACGTATGGTGAATCTGCACCAGCGAAAGATTTGTTCCAATACTTTGGTATTACGACTGAAGCAGTTGTCGCAGCAGTGAAAGAAATTACTGCTTAATTCTTAGAATTAAGTGTTTTAAAAGGCGTCCCAACTGTGGGGCGTCTTTTTATTTTTATGTATCTAGATAGATAGATTCATTCCCTAAATTTCAAATTAGAAGTGAGTAGCGCAATGAGTTTGTATGAGCAAATTAGTGATGAAATTACTTTAATGGATGCGGGTGAGCAAAAGTGGATTGGTGAAGACTTACCACTTGAAGCGATGGTAGCAGTAGAGTTATTGCTACAAGATATGGCAGAAGAGAAAATCATTAAAGTACGTCGAAAAAATCGTGAAAAAACTTCAGGATTAAAACAGATTGATCGTATTCTGATTGAAAAGCTTTAACAGTCATAAAAAAGCCTCTTATGAGGCTTTTTTATTATCCTATTTTTATTATTTTACAGTTAATTAGCCGTAGTTTCTGACACGGTAAAATTTAATTTTGGATCAGCATTTTGTTGAATTGTCCATTCACCACTTACTCTGAAAGATGCTGCTGAAGCATAAGTATCTTCCATAAACTGGAAATACGTGATTAAGCCATCTTTAACTATTGCTTTAATTGAAAAAGGTGAAGTAAAAGTGCGCTTAGCGTAAACAGATGTATAAGTAAATTGACCGAATACAGCCACTGTTTCATCTTCAGCTAAAATATCTGTGATTTGAAAATCATCGATCGTCCAATAAGTTCCGACATTAGAAAAAGTATAAATGTAGACATCACGACCTGTAGAAGTACCAGCCCAAGGTTCAATTTGTTTAAGTTCAGGATTATTAAAATTTAGCGAAGTATAAATGGCATCTTCAGCCACTAACTTTTCTGAAGCAATCGCTACTCTTGATTTATCAGTATTATATAAAAAAGCCAATACGACATCTTTAGGTGCTTTAGTTTTAAGCGCTTTATCAATCGCTTGTTGTTGTTCACTCATCATTATTCTCCAGTTCAAAGTGGTAATTTTAGTATTATAAATGAGACAAAATATTAGTATATTGTATAAATGTTTAATTTAATCTCATATTTAAGATATGTGTTGATGTTAACTGCTTATTAGGAGAAAGCTTAAAGATGAAAAACATGATCTATACACAAGTGATAGTCATAATCTGATCAAATTGATTTGATAAAAGTGACACCTTCTTAAGGTGCGTTCTAATCTTGCAACAAACTGTTCTATCTGTACTGATGCAAGAATTTCAGAATGCTATACATTATTCACTATCCATTTCATAAATGTTTTAAAAAATTTGAGGAAAAATTGATGAACTTTAAAACAATAGCGTTAAGTGCCGTAGTGCTTTCTGTAGCAACAGTTTCATTTGCTAAACCAGTTGAATATAAAATTGATCCAACTCATACAGCGACAGTATTTACTTGGGATCATTTTGGCTTTTCTACACCATCAGGTAATTTTAGCGATATCCAAGGAACGATCAAAGTAGACAATGAAAAGCCTGCGAATTCAGCGGTGAATGTCACAATTCCACTTTCAAGTATTAATACAAATGTCAGAGCATTAGATGAACATTTATTGAAACCAGATTTCTTTGATGCTGAAAAATATCCGAATATCACTTTTAAAAGTACTAAAGTTCAACCAAATGGTAAGAACAAGTATAAGATCACAGGTGATCTAACGATTAAAAATGTTACTAAGCCTGTCGTACTAGATGCTGTTTTGAATAAACAAGCTGAACATCCTATGACGAAAGCGCAGTCTATTGGTTTCAATGCAACGACTTCATTTGACCGTTCTGCATTCGGTGTAGGCGCATATGTGCCTAATGTAGGCGATAAAATCACGGTGAATATTACAACTGAAGCTTCAGTAGATAATAAAAAATAATAAAATCAATTTGTTAAGTGATAAATAAGCCGCCTGAATGGGCGGTTTATTATTTTCTTATGAGGCCAAAAGCTTCTCTTTTTAATGCTCTACCCGTAATTATCGAAAGTAAGATGAACCAAATCTACAACAAGAATTTTATCTAAATAGCTTAAGTCATTGGCGTGGCTCAAGCTTTAGAATCAATGTCACATACGATTTTACACAGGGAGATAATAACCATACTAAGAAGTTTGTAGATCAATTCATTAAACGTGATATACGCTTGCAGAGATAGGAGTAGAAATATTTAAAAAAGTCATGGATATTGTATGGTTTAAAAAAATTGCATTTATTTAAAATAAATTTAGATTTATGATTTGGACTGATTATAATTATTTAGTTTATTTTAAATATGTATTTGCAAATATTTGAAAAAGCCATTGAGCTTATTACACCATCATACAATCGAAAAAAATATCTTGAGCGCCACTTACGTCTTAAATCTTTTTTTGAAGAACGAGAAAGGATTAAAAATCTTAATGAAAGCGAGGAAGTTAAAACGCTTCTGCTAAATTCAGCAATTTCTGCACTTACTGGAGCAAAAAACGTTGATATAAAAGAGCTGGAATATTTCTTAGATAAATTTAATGCAATGGAGTTTGAGTTACTTTATTGGACTTTTGTATGGAATAGAGCAGGTTATCAGGTATTAAAAAACTCTAGAGGTGAAATCATTAGACTAAAGGTATCAAAAAAAGGAAAAATAAAAGTTTTAGTAATGAATTTACTAGTTTTATTTTCTATGAGTTTTGCTCCCATAATGTTTTACTTTAAAAAAGATGAATATTGGAGATTGTTTAATTCTTTAGGTGCATCACAGATAGTTCCCGAAATAATTTATGGAGTTATATGTGTGATATGTGGACTCACCATAGTCAAACTTCTTAACGATTGGGTACATTGGAAAAATTTGAACAAAATTTTAGACACTTGATATCAAAAAAATATTAACTGTTGCAAGCGGTTACTCACTCTATCAAATTCGGTTGAATGGGATGCAACGGAGTGGATGCTCATAACGAATGGTGGATTGATTGGCATAGCACAATCAAATATCCTGATCTACAGTTGGGTTCAAGGCTATCAAATCAAAATCATTTAATCTGTTCAATAAAACGGCTTAAGATTGAACCTGCCACAGATTCTAGCTTTTCAGCATAACGGTGGTTATCTGCACGTAATTGAGTAATATCTATACCCGCTTTACGCAATTCGCAAGTATGACCAATCAACCATTTCTCTAAACTATCTGAGGTCACTTCAGGATGGAACTGGAGTGCTAAAATATTAGATCCAACTTGAAAAGCCTGATTTTTATAAATTTGAGTGCTCGCCAGAAGTTTCGATTGCGCGGGAAGATCAAAGGTATCACCATGCCAATGCAAAACTGGTACACCATGTAAAGAATTTAGAAGGTTGTCTTGTTCATTTATAATATCTACCGTACTCCAGCCAATTTCTTTAGTGTGGCCAGCATATACTGCACCGCCCAAGGCTTTTGAAATGAGTTGAGCACCTAGACAGATGCCAAGCGTAGGGCGTTGGAGTTTTAATCTTTCTTTAAGTAAGTCTATTTCTGTTTGTAGGAAAGGGTAATCTTCTGTCTCATAAACACCAATCGGTCCACCCAAAATAATGGTCAGACCTTCGTACTTTAAGGCTACTGAAAGATCATCCACACCTGCATCAAAATATCTGACCCGATAACCCAGTTGATATAGTGTCTCCTCAAAAGAACCTAGATCTTCAAAGGCTAAATGCTGTATTGCATATACTGTTTCAGGAAGCTTTCTCATGATGTGACGTTCTTAAAAGAATGATGAGGAGATTATAGTATAGAACTTTTGGAACTAAGGTTTCGTCCATAAAACAATATAAAACGATTTATTTCGCAATCTCTTTTTTTAATAATTTCTTAAGCATCGCTAGACTAGAATTGAGAATATCTTTTTTTAAGCGTTCATCTTGAACTCCACGCGCTAATAGTACGGAGCCCACCATTTGACAGAGTATTGCCCAAGCGAAATCAGGTTCTGGAGCATGCTGCGCAAATAGTTTGTAACCACGCTGAAGTTCTTTTTCAAAACATTGTTTAATGTCAACATCAGCGCGTGAAACTTCAGCAGCAAGTGAGGGTAAAACACAGCCTTTTTCTGGGTGTTGAACGTGTAATAGAGAAAGATATCGGTTCATTTCAAAATCTAACCAAGATTCTGGATCTTGATGAGGATTCATTTCCCACTGTTGAATACTTGCTCCGATTTCAGATTCGATTAAGGCTTTAAATAAGTCGTTTTTTGAAGAAAAGTGAGAATAGAAAGCACCGCTGGTCATATTTGCAGCGTGCATAAAACCATCAACCCCAGTATTGTTAAAACCTTGTTTTTTTGCAAGTTCACCACTGGTTTTTAAAATATCACGACGTTTTTCTTCTTTATATCCTGCTTTATATCTCATATTGAATATTCAATAACCATTGACTGTGCCTCAAAACTATAACATAGTGATCGTTATAATAACGATCGTTATTTAATGGAGAGATGATGAACGATCAGCAGTCAGAAATTAATCATTCAGAAGAAAAATCAACATATAACAAGGTCGCACTGATCATTGGTGCAGGAGATGCCACAGGCAGTGAGATCGCAAAACGCTTTGCACGAGGTGGATATACTGCTTGTATGACTCGACGCAATGCAGACAAGCTTGCACTTGTCATCCGAGAGATTGAAGCACACGGTGGTAAAGCTTATGGATTTGCTTCAGATGCAAGAAAAGAAGATCAAGTGATTCAACTGATTGACACAATTGAACGTGACATTGGTCAGATTGAAGTATTGGTCTTTAATATTGGAGCAAATGTGCCGTGTAGCATTCTAGAGGAAACAGCACGTAAATATTTTAAAATCTGGGAAATGGCTTGTTTTAGTGCTTTTTTAAATGGTCGTGAAGTCGCTAAACGGATGGTCGCAAGGCAGCGCGGCACTATCATTTTCACTGGTGCAACAGCAAGCATCCGTGGTTCAGCATATTTCAGCGCTTTTGCTGGCGCTAAACATGCGTTAAGAGCCTTAGCCCGAAGTATGGCAAAAGAGTTAGGGCCTCATCATATTCATGTTGCGCACGTCATTATTGATGGGGCGATTGATACTGATTTTATTAAAGATACTTTCCCTCATTTGTATGAAAAAAAACAGCATGACGGTATTTTAAATCCTCAACATATAGCTGATAACTATTGGCATATTGCTCATCAACCACGAGATGCTTGGACACATGAATTGGATTTGCGTCCATGGTCTGAACAGTGGTAATCATATTTAATAAGGATAAGACATGACTACACAACAACAAAAAGTTGAATTTTATTTCGACCTTGGCAGTCCATTTAGTTATTTGGCTTTTTACAAGCTACAAGAAATCACCAAAAAATATAATGCAGTGATTGATTACACACCAATTTTATTGGGTGGAATTTTTAAATTGACTGGTAACAAGAGTCCAATTGAGGTGCCTGCTAAAGGGATCTATTCAATGCAAGACTTAAGTCGTTGGTCAGATTATTATCAGATCCCGATGCAGATGAATCCATATTTTCCAATGAATACATTGACTTTAATGCGTATATTAACGGGAGTCAAAATCTATCATGATGAATATTTTGAAGTGATTTTGACCAAGCTTTTCGATGCGATGTTTAGAAAGCCCTTGAATTTAGCCGATCCAGAAGTTCTGATAAATTTATTTCAAGGGGATGCAATCGATGGTCAGCAACTTTTGGATTTAAGCCAAGATCAGGTAGTAAAACAAAAATTGATTGATGAAACAAACAATGCCGTACAACGAGGGGTATTCGGAGCACCTACATTTTTTGTACGGGAAAATATGTATTGGGGACAAGATCGCTTGCATTTTGTAGAGCGAGAATTACAAAAATAAGTGAAAAAGAAATTAGATTGAGACTCAGCTAAATTTATTAAAAATATTGATGTGATATAACGAATAAGAGAGTACGAAATTAACAGCTTGAGGGAGTCACGATGACCCATAATGTTTTAGCTTACGCAGCGCTTGATTCTAAAAGTCCATTGGTTCCATATACGTTTCAGCAACGTCAAGCTCGCCCCGATGATGTCATTATTGATATTGAATACTGCGGTGTATGTCATTCTGACTTACACCAAGCGCGTAATGATTGGGGATTTAGTCGTTACCCAATTGTACCGGGTCATGAAGTAATTGGTCGTGTAAAAAGCATCGGAGCATCGGTAACGAAGTTTAAGGTTGGAGATCTGGTCGGAATCGGGTGTATGGTAGATTCATGTCGTACTTGTTCTGCTTGTCACCAAGGTTTGGAGCAATATTGTGAAGCTGGCAATACACAAACGTATGGTAGTTTAGATCGTCATGATAAAACACCTACTTATGGTGGCTATGCACAAACGATCATTGCGAGCCAAGATTTTGTATTGAAAGTACCTGAAAATTTAGATACTCAATCCATTGCACCCATCTTATGTGCAGGGATCACGACATGGTCTCCGTTAAAACATTGGAATGTCGGTAAAGGCTCTAAAGTGGCTGTTGTTGGACTCGGTGGTTTAGGTCATATGGCGATTAAACTTGCTCATGCGCTTGGTGCAGAAGTGACTTTATTTACACGATCAGCAAATAAAGAACAGGATGCACGTGATTTAGGTGCAGATCATGTCGTGTTATCAACAGATCCAACACAAATGAAATCAGTGAAAAATCAGTTTGATTTAATTATTGATACTGTGCCTTATGATCATGATCTAAAGCCTTATATTCCGACACTTGCATTGAGTGGGACATTGGTATTGGTAGGCTATCTCGGTGAATTTAGCAGTAATTCCGTGCCCATGATTATGGGAAGAAAATCAATCGCTGGATCGGTGATTGGTGGGATTCAAGAAACTCAAGAATTACTCGATTTTTGTGGTGAGCACAATATCGTGTCAGATGTAGAAGTCATTGATATGCAAAATATTAATGAGGTATTTGAGCGAATGCTTCAAAGTGATGTGAAATATCGTTTTGTGATTGATATGAAAAGTCTACAAGCCAGCTAATCCATTAAGCTCCTGTAGCAGAAAAGAAGCGGCAATCAGCCGCTTCTTTAGCTTTTGTTTTAGAAGAAACCCATTGGTTTAGTTGAGTAACTCACCAATAAATTTTTAGTTTGTTGGTAATGATCCAGCATCATTTTATGATTTTCACGACCAATCCCTGATTTTTTATAACCGCCAAAAGCAGCATGAGCAGGGTAGATATGGTAGCAATTTGTCCAGACTCGACCTGATTGAATTGCACGTCCTGCACGATAAGAAGTATGCGCTGATCGTGACCAAACACCAGCACCTAATCCATAAATGGTGTCATTGGCAATGTTGATAGCATCGTCGAAATCTTTAAATGTTGTCACAGCCAAAACTGGTCCAAAAATTTCTTCTTGGAATGTTTTCATGCTGTTATTGCCTTTGAAAATCGTCGGCTCAATATAAAAACCTTGTCCAATTTCTTCACGTGCTTGACCACCCGTAAGAATTTGAGCACCTTCTTCACGACCTGTCGCAATACAACCTAAAATTTTATCTTGTTGCTCTTGCGAGGCTTGAGCACCAATCATGGTTTCTGTATCAAGTGGATGTCCCGTTTTAATTCGCTTCACGCGCTCTACAGCCATCTCTAAGAATTTATCAGCAATACTTTCCTGGACTAAAGCGCGTGATGGACAAGTACAAATTTCTCCCTGATTCAGGGCAAACATGGAAAAACCTTCAAGCGCTTTATCTAGATATTCATCATCCTTATCCATGATGTCTTCGAAGAAAATATTTGGAGATTTGCCACCCAGTTCTAATGTCACTGGAATAATATTTTCGGTGGCATATTGCATAATTAATTGACCAACCGCAGTTGAGCCAGTAAATGCAATTTTTGAAATACGTGGATTTGTGGCAAGAGGGCGTCCTACTTCAACACCATAACCATTGACGATATTCAGCACACCTGGTGGTAAAATATCTTGTATCAGTTCAACTAAAACTAGAATACTGACAGGAGTTTGCTCAGCTGGTTTTAAGACAATACAGTTCCCCGCTGCTAATGCAGGCGCAAGTTTCCATGCCGCCATTAAAATCGGAAAGTTCCATGGAATAATCTGTCCAACGACACCCAACGGCTCATGAAAATGGTAAGCGATAGTATCTTCATCAATTTCTGAAATACCACCTTCTTGTGCGCGGATACAGCCAGCAAAATAGCGGAAATGGTCAATACACAGTGGAATATCTGCAGCTAAGGTTTCACGGATAGGTTTACCATTGTCCCATGTTTCTGCCACAGCAAGTAATTCTAGATTCTCTTCTAAGCGATCTGCTATTTTTAATAAAATGTTAGAGCGAGTTGTTGCAGACGTTTTGTTCCATTCAGTTTTAGCGGCATGAGCTGCGTCTAAAGCGAGCTCAATATCCTCGACTGAAGAACGGGGAACTCGAGTAAAGACTTTCCCATCTACGGGAGAAAGATTATCAAAATACTCACCTTTTACTGGAGGAACCCATTTCCCACCAATGAAATTTTCGTATTGTGCTTTAAATTGAACTTTAGAATCTGGTTGATTGGGATCAGCGTAGCGCATAGTGTCCATCCTTTGGTTGTGCTGTAAAGTTATGGAAAATATCTTCGTCTTTGGTATTAGATATCTTCTATTATTGATGAGTTAACATAACCACAATAAGGTTGGAAAAAGGTTGGAATGATGAAGGTTTACAACTGATCAACAAATACTATAACTATAATAAGTACAACATATGCATATTGGGAAATGTTGAGATAATAAGGAATGAACTCAATGCAGACTCTAATCAAGCAAAGACAACAAATAGAAACACTTAGAGAGAAAATCAGTCTTTCAACTGTACAGGCGAAACAACTTGGTCAGCATATTTTAAAGTCTTGGCAAAGATCGAAGTTGGCAGAAATTCCGAAAGAGCGAATGGTAGCGCCGTTGATCACAACGAGTACTGTTGAAAGTCACAGCCTAAATCAAGCATTGAAAATATGTGAACAAGAGTTAAAACATGTTGCACAACAATCATCTATGGTACTTGCGGTAGGCGATATCAACAGCACCATTATTTGGACAGAAGCTAGTCAACAAATGCGTAAGGCTGCAGAACGCGTTCACTTTATTGAAGGCGGTCAATGGCGGGAAGAAGTCGTTGGAACCAATGCTTTAGCATTAACCTTGAAAACTGAAAAATCAAGTTGTGTGTTTTCAAATGAACACTATATGGAGTCTATTCATGATTGGGTGTGCTATGCAGCACCAATTGTTGATCCATTTTCGAAGCAACTCATTGGTGTATTAGATTTATCAACGACATGGGATCATCACAATAGTTTTGGACTACTCGCAGCAGAACGTTGTGCATCTTTAATACAATCAGCATTACTGAATTATCAACGCCAACATTTATTTATTCGTACCTTTGGAATTCCTCAAGTCATATTTAACGGACGTACCTTGGTGGTTACACCTAGACAGATTGAAATTTTGACAATATTGGCATTATGTCCTCAAGGGCTTAGCTTAGATTCGCTTCATCAAGCTTTGTATGGGGAGCGAAAGGTAAGCATGGGAACTTTAAAAGCTGAAATGTCGCAGCTTCGAGATTTATTGGGTGGAATGTTAGGCTCAAGACCCTATAAATTACTGGCTCATATTGAGGCTGATTTCCTCCAAATCGAAAATGCTTTAGACGTTGGATTTATTGATAAAGCTTTACAGCAGGTCAATGGTGTAATGCTCGCAAAAACAGAAAGCCCATTCTTATGTTCTTGGCGAAATTGTTTAGATTCGCGTTTGAGTGAAGCAATTTTTAACTATTGTGATGTTGAGGTGCTTTTAAAATACATTGCACGAAATCCTGATGCAGTTGATGCAATGGAGCGTTTAATGGAGTTGTCACCGCAAGATTATTCAACGCAACAACTTTTACAGCACTATCGTAATTGAGCCGAATTAAAGTAAAACACAACGACCTAAAGCATCTTTTTCATATTGTTAACAACCTTTACTCTCATTTTTTATACCTACAAAAATTTAATCCCGCCATTCCTGATGTAATGCAATATTGAATTCGATTGAGAATCAAAGATTAAAAAAGAGAATCTGAAGTGTATCCGGATTCTCTTTTAGATCTAGCAACTCAAAACTTTACATTGCAGCTTTAAAAATATTGATAACTTGTTGGAGATCTGCTTTACGTGGGTTAGTGAGCATGCAGGCATCTTTTTGTGCATTTTGCGCCATCACTTCTAAATCTTCCTCCTTAACCGAAAGCTCTTTTAATCCTGTTGGAATGCCAATGGACTGAGAGAGGATTTTGATCGCATCAATTGCTGCATATGCAGCTTCATTAATGGTTAATCCTTCAATATTTACACCCATTAATTCAGCTATTTTGGCATAACGATCAGGGCAGGCAATTAAGTTGAACTCACAGACATGAGGGAGTAAAATCGCGTTACATACACCATGCGGAAGATTATAAAAACCGCCTAATTGGTGAGCCATGGCATGTACATAACCTAAAGAGGCGTTATTAAATGCCATGCCTGCCAAATATTGTGCATAACTCATTGCATCACGTGCTTCAATATTCTCACCATTAGCAACCGCAGGACTCAGCCATTGACTGATCATGCTGATGGCTTTTTCAGCACAGGCATCTGTAATTGGATTTGCTGCTGTTGAAACATAGGCTTCGACTGCATGAGTAAGCGCATCCATACCTGTTGCAGCTGTCAATGCTGCAGGTTTTGCGATCATCAGTTTAGGATCATCTATGGCAATGAGTGGAGTGCAACGCCAATCGACGATTGCCATTTTTACATGAGTTTCTGTATTGGTAATAATACAGAAACGCGTCATTTCCGAAGCAGTTCCTGCAGTTGTGTTGATTGCAATAAGAGGTGTCATCGGAACGGTACTTTTATCGATTCCTTCATAGTCGCGAATGTGCCCACCACCTGCAGTCACTAAACCAATACCTTTAGCACAATCATGTGAAGAGCCACCACCTAAAGAAATAATAAAATCACAAGCATTATTATTGTAGGCTTCCACACCATCATGGACATTAATATCAGTCGGATTAGGCTCGGCACCAGCAAATATGTAGCTCTCCACTTGCGCTTCTTTTAAATAGCCAGCGATGATATCTGCGACACCAAATTTGTATAAACCTGCATCAGTCACAATCAGTGCTTTTTTAGCCCCTAAATTTTGAGCTTTGCTTCCAACTTCTTTAGCACTACCTGGTCCGAAAAGTGAAACACAAGGGATATAAAAACCGTTTGTTTGGTCTGCAATATTTTTAAAAGCCATGGTGAGATTCCTTTTACCATTTATTGTTGTGTTCGGTGATATTTACCGTGTTTACAGTATTGGACACTCTTGCGATGATGTGTACCTACCAAATACCAACCCAATTTCTCCATGGCTCAAAACAAGAAACAGCAAGCAAGAAATAATATTTCAAATGGGTGAAAAGGAGATTGGTAGCAAAGGTATGTGAAGCGATGGGGAGGTTGAAGAATAGTAATATTGTATGACCAAGAGAAAGTCTATTCAGCTTGATCATTACACATTAACAATCAAGACCAGTAAAATGAGGTCTTAGATGAACAGAATTTAGAGATTTTTTGAAGCAAGCCAAGCAAAGAGTTGGTCATACACTTGCTGACGAACCAGTTTTTTTGAAAGAACCAAATCATGCAGACCATCTTTAATTGTCATTACAGTGACATCACCTTGTAATTCTTTTGCATATTTTTCAATGGTTTTTACATCTAAAATCACATCAGAGGTCTGAGCATCAATGTTATATTTCTTGGGATTGGTCGTGCGACTTGAGTGCATAACAAGAAGCGGAACTGAAATTTTAGGACCAGATTGGATTTTCTGTTGTGCTTTCACTACAGCACCGATAAAACTCAAATACACTTTGGTGTAGGTTTTAGGTTTAAGCTTGAGATCAAAACTCCATTCACCGTTCAAATTTTCGTGCAAACTCTTCACGTAAAACTTATTTAATTCACTTGGTAATTGCATCAACGGAAATTGCTGAGCTAATTTTGCAATCATTGGAAGCGCATATTTCTTTTTTAATACATTCATATTGAAATCATAAAATGGGCTGTTGGCCCAGATTGCTTTAATCAATGGATGATCAGGGTGTCGAATTGAAAAATAAGTGGCAGTTAAACCGCCTGTAGAATGACCGCATAATAATACCGATTCATTTCCGTCACTTTGAATTGTATTCAATGCGGCATGAATATCTTCATCATATTCGGTTAGGTCTTTCACAAAATAAGGTTTTTGATGCGGAAGTAGTGATCTACCGTATTTTCTAAGGTCAATGGCGTAAAACTGAAAACCTTGGGCATTAAATTTTTTCGCCATTTCTTGTTGAAAGAAATAATCAATAAAGCCATGGATATACAGCACAGCTTTAGTTGATGGAATATCTGATGGACGACGTACTAATGTTGCAATAACCTCACCATCATAATCAGGCGAAAATTTGAAAATATGTTGCTCAAATTTTTCACCTAAAATGTCGGGTTGGTAGTGTAGCGTGGTCTCAGCACTCATTTTTTCGATCATCTATTGATTCATTCCCTGATTCAAAATTGTTTATATTGACTATAAATATTCTTTTAAAAGTTGTTCTGTCTCGTCAAACAATCGCTGAGCTAAACTACGATTTTTCGCATGTGCAGATTGAAAAGCTGGTGTTTGCAAACTTTTGTATTGACCTGTTTTCTTAGACCATTCAGGTGATAACGCAATTTGATGAATAAGATTTGCTGGTTTGTTGGGTGAGATTAAGAACAATTTTAAAGCGCGATATTGATAGTAAGGAAGCTCGCGATAAATTTCGGAATCCACAGCACCTGGATGAATTGCATTACTGGTGATAGATGTACCTCTGAGCTTTTCAGCTAAGGCATGACTAAATAGTAAATTTGCTAATTTACTATTTCCATAGCTGAGTACACCGTTATACTTTTTAACAGAATGAAATTTAAATTGATGTGTGTCAATTTTACCCAGAACATGCATCATGGATGCAAGATGAATGATACGGCCTGAAGGCGCGTTTTGAAGTAAAGGTAATAATTGCATTGTCCACACAAAATGTCCTAGATAATTGACACCTATTTGATTTTCAAAACCATTAGCCGTTTCTTCTAATTTAGGCGTCATTAGACCTGCATTGTTGACCAAAATATCAATCTGTGAATATTTTTCTTTTAAAGTTTGTGCTGCAGATTTGACTTGATTTAGATCATTTAAATCTAATTCTACAATATCAATTTGACCATGACCTTTGGTGCTGATTTCTGCTTTAGCTTTCTGAGCTTTATCCAAATTACGACAGGCAAGTACGACGTGATGACCACTTTCAACAAATTTTTTTGCTGTCGCTAATCCAATTCCTGTATTTGCACCTGTAATCACCACTGTTTTCATTATTGTCTCTAAAGTTCTTAGTATGAGATTGTTTTAATACAGTCAGAGCAGTGAGTCAAACGTACTTTCAAGAAATTTTCATATAATTGTTGCATGATACGAACTGCTTATCTGACTCATACAAAAGTTACAGAATCTGAATAGCACAACTCATTTTAAGATAGAATAATATAGTTATATCGTTGTTATTTTTAAAATTCTTCCAGTCTTTCTTATTTAGGCAAACTGTATGCTGGCGTGTCCTCCGCAAAATCCAAAGCAACGTCATCAATATACTGCACAGGCATTAATTGATCATTGCGATACACTCAAAGCCGTATTTCAGGATCAGTGGTTATATCTATGGACGATTACGCCTGAAAATTTATTCGTAATTGATCAGGAAAATAATAGCTTAGTGATCGCAGATGGACTGCTCACAGTTGAGTGTATCGATGATTATAAAATTCAATTTTATACATCCCACTCAAATGTCGAGATTCAAAAAATTGCGGATTTTATGTTCAATGATTTTAGTTTTATCTTTAATCATAAGGCCTCACATCATTCTCTATATTTAAAAACGAAAGTGCAGTTATTTCGTCAAATGCTGGTTGAAGAAGTCTTTAAATGGGTCGATGGAGAAAATCGTGTTGAACAGTGCCTTTATAATTTGACCGATCAGCAAGCGATGCAGTTAGATCGAATCATGATGCAAAGTGAGTATTATGATGAACCTCATTTGCTGAATTTCAGTCGATTTGGTGCTGAAATACCTTTGGAAGTTGAACTGAATTTTAAACATCTGTGTTTGGTCAATTCAGTCATGGGAGATAATTTTCTTGCAGTGCAAAAATTGATTCCAGTATACGATCGGTTAAGCACTTCAGCAGAATTAATGTTGCCAAAACGGTTATATCGTATGGCACAAATTTCTTTCGAAGAACAATTTAGCTTATCTCAATTGGTAGACTTAGAGCCTGATTTCAATTTACTCAAACAACATAATGAGCAAACACCGCATTTATTAGGTTTTACACGTTGGATCAAACGAGGGTATTGGCAGTATCAAGATATTTTCAATAAACAAAATTTTTTAAATAAAGATGTGCAGTATTGGGTAGAAGATATAGCGCAACAGTCGCCACTGTTTATACACAAAAGAGCAGTGAATTGGTTATTTAAACAAGATTATCTTGTCATCGATTGGGTAAGTGAAAATTTAAAAGATCCCAATATTCGATTGGCTGTCACCGCTTTAAGTTTTGTGGATTGCTCTAAAGTACATCCGCATGTCATACAACTCTCGATTCAATATTTTGAACAGGTTATCGGTCGTTTATTTATTTCTGAGTGTTTACGTATTTCACAGCAACAAGCATGGTTTGAACTATCTGCTGAGCCTCATTCATATGCATTGAATGAGGCACAAAATGCTCAAGATTTTAAAAAATCACAGCCACTCACGGCTTCTATTTTATATCTTAAGGAATGGATGGACTTGTTATGGTCATTGGAACAGCAAGGATTGAGTTCAGTGAAATATGTCTTTAAACGTATTTCTCAAGTGATGCAGTCTTATATGTTGTTTTTAAATGACTTAGTTAAAGATCTACCTGATGAAATCATCAAATTTATTGAGCCCTCAACACAACACCAAACGCATTTTCATTTCTTGATGCTGCAGTATCATATCAATCTAGATGAGTTTAGGCAGCGCTTTAAACATCCAAACTCTCAATATAACCGCAGCAATAGTATTTTTGACTCTTATGTCGCAGATTATCTCATTGATTTTTTTCAACAAGATAGAACTATTTCGAAAAACATGACATGGCCCGCATGGTATCAGCAAGCAATACGTTGGCATCAGCATTTACATTATGTGGATACATTGACGACTTTGAAATTGAGACATGCTGAAAGTCATTGGAAACGAGTATCACCTCAAGCAGTCATGTATACAGAGAATTGGAAATTTGTGGAGTTGAATGAATTAGAGCAAATTATTCAAGAGTCTGTAAATTATAAACATTGCCTGGCTTTATCTTATACCCAAAGAATTATTGATGGTGAATATGTGGCGTTCCATATGTCAAATTTACATGATCCCTCACAGCATTTGACACTCGGTTGTTTTTTTAAATTCGATCAGCTTCATTTTGACCAACTGCGTTTGCCCAATAATGAAGTTGCTGATCTAAAGGTTGTGAGGGAGGCCAAAGAGTTTGTACATCAAGTCAATGAAATGTTGATTTGGAATTTTGGAGATCCGGAACAAATCAACAACTGATGCGCCTTAAATTGACGTATTAACGCGTTAACATGATCACAAGGCTGATTTTTGGCTTAACTTTTTTATGAAATGTCGTTAGGCTATGAGCGTTCAAATTAGGTTAAGCACATATGAAACAAGAAACTGCACTGAAGTTAATGAAAGCAGGAGAAAATGTCTTTTTGACAGGTTCTGCGGGTGCAGGAAAAACGTATACGCTTAATCAATATATTAATTATCTTAAAGCGCGAAAAGTTTCAGTCGCCATTACCGCATCTACAGGCATTGCAGCCACACACATGAATGGGATGACCATTCATACGTGGGCGGGGATCGGGATCAAAGATTTTTTATCAGATGATGATCTAAAGCGCATGAAAGAGCGCAAATATCTTAAAGAGCATTTAGAAAATGCGCAGGTATTGATCATTGATGAAATTTCGATGTTACATGCAAAGCAGCTTAATTTAGTTAATCAAGTGCTCAAGTTTTTTAAAGAGTCTGATGAAGCATTTGGTGGCATACAGGTGATTGCCGCTGGAGATTTCTTCCAGTTACCACCAGTCGGACGCAATGACGAAAAAAATCGAGATAAATTCTGTTTTATGTCCCAGGCTTGGGTAGAAGCGAAATTTCGTGTTTGTTATTTAACTGAACAACATCGACAAGATGACTCAGCCTTGAATGATATTTTGAATGCAATCCGTGCGCAAAATATTCAAGCCGAGCATATTCAAGCTTTACAACAAACGCGTGAGCAAGATATTGGTGAAACATTTACACGTTTGTATACCCATAATATGGATGTTGATGCCATTAATTACCGTCATTTAAATGAGATTGATGGGGATGGTCATCAATTTTGTGCACAAATGGATGGTAATGAAAAATTAATTGAGACATTAAAATCTTCCGTTCGTGCACCAGAAGAATTGACCTTAAAGAAACATGCCAAAGTCATGTTTGTAAAAAACAATTTTGATGTGGGTTATATCAATGGCAGCCTTGGTGAAGTCATTGGCTTTGAAGAAGTAGATGATCACGGGGTATTACCTAAAGTTAAATTAACAGACGGCACTGTTCTGGTGGTCGAACCTGAAACCTGGTCTGTTGATAATGATGCAGGAAAGACAATCGCGAGTTTTTCCCAAGTTCCTTTGCGGTTAGCTTGGGCGATTACTATTCATAAGTCTCAAGGGATGACTTTATCGGCGGCAGAAATCAATTTGGCGAATACCTTTGAAAAGGGTCAGGGCTATGTCGCCTTATCTCGTTTGAAATCTATTGATGGTCTGAGGTTGCTAGGCTTCAATGAGCAAGCATTAGAATTAGACAGTTTAGCAATTAAAGCCGACCGAAGATTTCAAGAACTCTCTGATGAAGCAGAAGCGCATTTTGGTGATGCTGATTTAGAAGCGCAACATAAGGCATTTATTCGGCACTGTGGTGGCACACTCAATGAGCTTGAGATTAGTCGTAATGAGAAAAAAATTGCCAAAAATGCAGGCAAAGCCAATTATGCCACCGCGACTCTCGATGAAACTCGCGAGCTCTTTGAAAATGGTTATGAAATTCAGGATATTGCGGTTGAGCGTGGTTTAACGCCAGCAACCATTATTAACCACTTAGGCAAACTTCATCGTGAGCAGGGCTTAGATATCTCGGTTGCTCATCCTGGGGATGAAGTCGTTGAACAAGTACGTAAAATCTATAAAAAATTACTTAAAAGACAGAGTCCTGAACATTTTGGTGAAGATGGTACGATTAAGTTGCGTCCGATCGTGGAAAATACCAATCCGCGTATGGGCTATGACCAAGTGAGATTAGCCTTATTATTTATTGAATAATGAGTTACGCATTTGAAATTGATTTTTTAACACATAAGCAAAGGGAATTAAGATGCCACAGATGATCGTTGAGTATTCGGATAATATCCAAAATTTAGATGCGCAAGCGTTACTTTTAGGCTTAAACCACGCTTTATTTGATACAGGTCTAGTGGGGCATCCTTCTGATATCAAATCACGTATTCGTGCTAATAGTGATTTCCTGATTGGTTTTGGCGAAGAGCCTCAAGCCTATATTCATGTTCGTTTAGGAATCATGACGGGGCGTAATGAAGAGCAAAAGAATCTTATTTCAGATCGCTTAAATGAGTATCTTCATAGCTTTAATGGTTATCATGCTCAAGGCTTAACGGTTCAATTGATCATTGAGTTGGCTGAAATGCCAAAAGAGCATTATCGTAAAGGTAGAGTTCCGAAGTAAGACTAAAAAGGCTGAAGTGATCTTCAGCCTTTTATTATGCAGCAAAAGTAAGTATTTCGATATCTGCACTATTTTGAATTTTTTCAGCCGAATAGCTATAGAGTTCATCGATAAAAGCGACATTAAAACTTCCGACAGTTTGAGCCTGCGTATAAGCGAGCTTACCTGCGATGGCAAAGTGTACATGGGCAGCAATACAGGCAATGGTTGGGTTTGTTACGCCAGCATAAGCAGCAATTAATGCACCTAAGGCGCATCCTGTAGCGGTAACTTTTGGCTGTAAATGTGAACCTCCATTAATCTTAACCATACATCCATAAGACTTAGAAAGAATAAAATCAGATTCGCCAGAAATTGCGATACATTCAGAGTAATCTAATAAAGTTTTTGCCTGTTCTACTACGGCAGCGCTATCGAGGGTACTGTCTACACCCTTAGATTGATTTTGTTGTCCTGCTAAGCTCCCAATTTCTGAAGCATTACCTCGGATAATGGTGGGTTTAAACCGCAATAAATCATTTGTAATTTCAGTACGCCATGGCAAAACAGCACTATAGCCAACAGGATCTAATACCCAAGGTATATTTTTTTTGTGAGCAGTTTCTGTGGCAATTTTCATTGCGGCAACTTGTTCTGTATGAGGTGTCCCTAAATTGATACTTAAAGCTTGACTAATACCCACGAAACTTTCAGCTTCAAAAGGATTATCAATCATGGCAGGTGAAGCACCAGCAGCTAACAGTACATTTGCGACATAGTTGGCAGCAACCTGATTGGTCATACAATGCACTAAAGGTTGAGTGGTTTTTAACAGATGCCATGCTTCAATGACCTGTTTAAGAATCTCTTGGGTTTGAACCTCAATATCTTTTGGAGCATTTGCTATCAAGTTTTCTGGATGATTCATAGTCGTTCGCTAGCGTGTAAAATAGTGGTCTTGGTGATTACAATTACGACAAATTAAACTGACATAGTCATCTGCGTCATAATCCACAGAAAGTTCATTCGAGCCACAATTCATACAACGTTTTTGTGAGTAAAAATTTAAACGTGGCTCAATTTTACTCCACGATCGCCAAACGGGTTGAAAAAAAATTGATTCATCATAGCCTAGAAAATGAAAAAATAAGATTTCGCTCATTTTACTTAAAGGCAAGTTAGGTAGCCTTGGCAGTGTTGAGGTTTCCCATTTTTCAGCTAAAGAACGTTCACGATATTGCTGTAAGGTCTTTTTTAAAAGGTTGGTATTGATAAAATTTTCATTACGGGCTTGGAGTGCTTTCTGATGGTGCAAATATTCAAGCGCAGTTTGAACTAAATAATAGATTTGACCCACAGCGAGAGAGTCTAATAATCTAAAACAAAAGGTTTGAAAACTCTGATTTCCAGCAATTTGAACGCCCCAAGTACGACAGTAGTATTGCGCAAATTGAATAATTTCTTGGTACAACAGAGTGTAGAGTGCACTTTTCACTTCATCACTATTTTTAAATGGTACACCTTGGCTCAGATTTTCATAAAAGAGCTGACGTAACGCTTGAGTAATACTAAACAAGCTCGGCTCAGAATAGCCGTCAAGACGGACATTAATATAGTATTGATTGAGTTCACTCGAAAAGTCACGTGGGACAAGAATATTGTCTTTCAAAAGTTGTTTCATCAAATAATTTTGAAATAAATAACTTGGGGTAATGGTGTGATATTTAATATTTTCCCAATCAATGAATTCTTGATGTTGGGTATGCTCATGAACTTGTTGATCTAATATTGAGAGTAAAAACAACTTGTGCATAAAGCTCAGTTGATGCAAATCGAGTTCTTGTATGTCCTTATTCTTTGATGCAATTTTACGTTGTTCTTGAATGCGAGTTTCCTGCATCATTTTCTTTCGTTTTGCTGTGCATCGCTCACAATGACAGTTGCGGTTTTCATCTTGAAAGACTTGATGGTGGCAGTGAGAGCATTGATGGAATAGGATTTCTTTATCAAATTCTTCTGCTTCAATAAAGTACATACTGGCCTGACAAAGTGGACAGAAACTACTTTCATCAGCATTTTTTTGGAGAATTTGCAACATAGCAGCACTTTAATTTCAAGATGAAAGAATTATACACACGATTGTTCAACATCGCTTGATTGAGTCAGTATTGAAAGCAAATTTGACTGGTGTTGCGATCAATAAAATAAGCAGGTGAATGCCTGCTTATGTGAAATATATGAATAGATCGAACCGGAAAATCATTTCCTCAAGTGTTAGATCGACCTAGATAGAGGATTTAATAGTTTAAAGGGCAAGGGAGCTCTGAATCGGAAAAATGTTGCATTTTAGCTTGGATCAGTACCTGAGATTTCTTTTGAGATAATCTCTTGATTCCGAGTACATCATAGTTTTTCAATACAGCTGTGACTTCTGATGTTTCAATAGGCATTCCCTCACTGGTTAAAAACGCTGCAATCACGCGATGATCAATTTTAGCAGCATCCATCATCTGCATGGTTTTGATGTTTTCTACTCTGACTATATGGTCCCTGATGAGCATGATTCACCTCATTTATGATTTATAAGTTTTTTGATGATTACCGCTCTTAAACTGAAGCAATAATTATGCTTGAAAATAAAGAAGTGAATTTTTGTTACATTTCTATCGTACTTAGACAAGATATTTGAAACGGGTAATAAAGAAGCAAACTGTTGTTACTACAAATAAATTAAATTGAAAAAAACATGAATAGACCCATATTAAATAGAGCGTCAAACACAGACAATTCGTCAATTTTGACCTATGATCAATTGACTTCACATAAAAGCATAATCGCTGTAAAGAACAGCTTATAGGACGAGTTATGAATATCGCGGCAAATCCAGTGATCGAAGCAGATCAAACGATTTTTTTGAAAGATTATCAGAAGCCAACATTTGTCGTGGATTCGATTGATTTAAATATCCAAGTCTATGACGATCATACGATGGTGACAGGCACACTAAAAATGCAACGTCAGACTGAAGGTGATTTGGTGTTGCTTGGTCGTGAGCTTGAGTTGAAGTCAATTACACTGAATGGTCAAGAGTTAGATTCTTCGCAATATCATCTAGATGATGAACAGTTAGTGATTAAAGATGCACCTGATGATGCATGCATCGTTACAGTCGTTGAAATTCATCCTGAATCAAACACACAACTTGAAGGTTTATACCAAGCAGCATCTGATCTGTTTGTTACACAGAACGAACCAGAAGGCTTTCGTAAAATTACGTTCTATCCAGACCGTCCAGATGTGCTGTCTGTTTTCACAACACGTGTCGAAGCGGATAAGAAATTTCCAGTCCTACTGGCGAATGGTAATTTAATTGAAGCGGGTGAAGTGGGCGAAGGACGTCATTATACCATTTGGCAAGATCCAACCAAGAAACCAGCCTATCTCTTTGCATGTGTCATTGGAGACTTAGCGGTTTTAAAAGATCGTTACGTCACGTCTGAAGGTCGTGATGTAGCTCTAGAAATTTATGCTGAAGAAAAAGATATTCCTAAGTGCCATATTGCCATGGAAGCACTTAAACATTCTATGCGTTGGGATGAAGAGCACTATGGATTACCTTATGATTTAGACAATTATATGATTGTCGCGACCAGTGCATTCAATATGGGTGCAATGGAAAACAAAGGGCTTAATATTTTTAACACATCATGTGTTTTAGCTGATGAAGAATACACGACTGATGCTGCGATTATGCGTGTTCAATCTGTTATCGCTCATGAATATTTCCATAACTGGACGGGTAATCGAATCACTTGCCGAGACTGGTTCCAACTTTGTTTGAAAGAAGGTTTAACCGTTTTCCGTGATCAATCTTTTTCTGAGGATTTGCAGTCTGCTGCTGTTCAACGAATTGATGATGTAGCAGTGCTTAAAGCGCACCAATTCCCTGAGGATTCAGGCCCATTGTCTCATCCTCCACGTCCAGATCATTTCGTAGAAATTAATAACTTCTATACAGCGACTGTGTATGAAAAAGGTGCAGAAATTAACCGAATGATGGCGACTTTATTAGGTAAAGAAAAATTCCGTAAAGGAACGGATGAGTATTTCCGTCGCCATGATGGTCAAGCTGTGACTGTGGAAGATTGGGTTGCTGCATTATCAGCAGGTTCTGGTGTGGATTTATCAGGATTTTTAACTTGGTATAACCAACCGGGCACACCTAAGCTTGAAGCTAAAGGTGAGTATGATGCTGAGCAAAAAACTTATCGTTTAAACTTTAAGCAAAGTTTAAAACCACATCCAAAATATCCAAACTTAAAAGCGGTTCCAATTCCTGTCGCTTTGGCTTTGTTTGATGAACACACTGGTGAGCAACTTCAACTTGAATGCTCGGCTTTGGTTGAAGATAAAGTCAAAGATGGTGTTTACTTATTCACGAATGATGAAGCAACGATCGAGTTTAAAAATGTGGAGAAGGTGCCTGTAATTTCACTATTACGAAATTTCTCTGCACCCGTGAATTTAGAGTTTAATTATACTGATGAACAGCTTGCGTTCTTATTACAGTACGAAACCAATGGCTTTAATCAGTGGCAAGCGACGCAAACATTGCTTGAGCGCATCTTATTAAATGACCAACCTGCTGACATATATATTGAAGCGATGTTAAAAACGCTACCTAGAGTAATTCAGCAAGATCCGCTGTTAGCTTCACGTTTATTTGATGTTCCGAGTGAAGGTTATTTGGGTAGCCGTATTGACTACGATTATCAACCGACAGCGATCTATGAAAAGCGTAACGCTCTATTAGATACTTTGTCTCGCCGTTTAGGTGATTTTGCTAAAGAGACTTATTTATCATTAGATCCAGCAACACAGTCAGATTTTTCCCAAGCTATGGGTACACGTGCTTTAAAGAACATCATGCTTTCTTTTATTGCGCGTCAAGGAGATGAAGCTGCATTTGACTTAGCTGAGCAACAGTATCGTCAAACACGTAATATGTCTGAACGTTTAGGTGCTTTAAAAGTGTTGGTGTGGAATGATGCACCACAAGCTGCTGAAATTTTAGAAGATTTCTATGCGCGTTTTAAAGATGAGGCTCTATCAATGGATCAGTGGTTTATGATCCAAGCAGCTCATCCGAAAGCGACAGCAGAGACGATTCAAAAACTGACATCACATGCTGATTACGATCTTAAAGTACCTAATCGAATCCGTGCTGTAACTGGTGGTTTAAATTCAAACCCTGTGAATACTTGGAGTTTTGGGGTAGATCACATTATTCAGTTGGCTCAATATTTGGACGAAAAGAATCCGATTGTAGGCTCACGTTTGTTACAACTTTTGTCACGTTGGTACACGTTAGCCCAACCTCAACAAGCCGAAGTCAAAGCGAAACTCGAAGCATTGAAACCTATCGTGAAATCTAAAAATGTATCGGAAACTTTAAATAGTATGCTTGCTGTTTAAATCACAAATAAAAAACCAGTGCAATGCACTGGTTTTTTTGACTCAACAGAATCAAGCTTGCATGGTCATTAGACTCGCATTACCACCAGCAGCTGCGGTATTAATACTAATTGCACGTTCAATAAAGAAGCGTTCTAAAGGAATGTCATAATTACCAGGCTCTAGATGTGTTATTCCGATGATCGGACCTTGTCGCTGAGCCACTTTATCTTGCAATTTTAACAGTTGATTTTTGGTGCCATGATGTAGAATTGCATCAAAACTACCTGTCTCAATATCAGCAATAATGGCGATACGTTGAGCGACCTCTTTAGGCATAGACTGTAAGTATTTTAAAACAAACGTATTCTCACCTAGAACAGTTGGCTGAGAGCCAACCGCGAGAATGGCATGAAGTTGATGAATCTGATCTATTTCTTGATCTGCCAAGCTTAAAACACGATGTCTCGGTAACACAACATATTGATTGCTTTCACCTGTTGGTCCTTGTAATTCATAGCTATGTCCGACACAACTTGGTTGCAACACCTTCATTTGATAATGAGGAAATGACTTATTGACCCAATCTTTATATTGATTCAATAAGTTTTGATGTTCAGTCAATTCAACGCCTTTGCTCGTTGCATAAGGTTGTTCAATTTTTTTATGTGTACATTCATGCATTAACCGATAAATATACATCGGTCCACCAGCTTTGGGACCTGTACCAGATAAACCTTCTCCACCGAAGGGTTGTACACCGACAACAGCACCTACAATGTTGCGGTTAATATAGAGATTTCCAACTTCTGCTTTTGAAATTACGGTTTGTATGGTTTCATCGATACGCGTGTGTAAGCCCATAGTCAAACCATAGCCTTTGGCATTGATTTGATCAATAAGTCGATCAAGTTCGCCATATTTATAAGTAATGACATGCAGTACTGGACCAAAAACTTCACGTTCAAGATCATCTAAATGTGGTAACTCAACTAAAGTCGGTTTAACAAATGTCCCTTGCTTGAGATGAGAGTCATCTTCATCCCACATGAGTTGTTGAACGAGATAACCCAGAGATTTCATTTTATTAATATGTTGATCAATGGTTTGTTTTGCTTCTCGATCAATTACAGGTCCAATATCAGTTTTCAATAAACTTGGAATGCCGACACGCAATTGCTTCATTGCACCTTTGAGCATTTTGATCACGGTATGTGCATTATCTTCTTGAACACATAAAATTCGTAGTGCTGAACAACGCTGACCAGCACTATCAAATGCTGAGCTGACAACATCTAATACCACTTGTTCAGTCAGGGCAGAAGAATCTACGATCATGGCATTTTGACCGCCAGTTTCTGCAATGAGAGGTATTGATTGACCAAATTGATTCAGTCGTTTTGCAACGGTTTTCTGCAAAATTTTCGCAACCTCAGTTGACCCTGTAAACATAATACCTTGAATACGATGATCACTACTGAGTTGTGCACCTACTGTTTCACCACGTCCTGGCAAGAGCTGTAAGACAGATTGTGGTACGCCAGATTCCCAAAGGATCTGAACTGCAATGGAGGCAATTAAAGGGGTCTGCTCCGCTGGTTTGGCGATTACAGTATTCCCTGTTACAAGTGCCGCCGCGATTTGACCTGTAAAAATTGCCAATGGGAAGTTCCAAGGACTAATACACAATACTGTACCTAAGGGTTGAATAACGGCTTTGTGATCTAGATCTTTCACTTGTGCTGCGTAGTAGCGTAAGAAATCTACTGCTTCGCGTACTTCAGCAATCGCATTGGCAAATGTTTTACCGCTTTCACGACTGAGCAGAACCATCAGCTCTTCAAGTCGAGACTCCATCACATTGGATGCG
Source organism: Acinetobacter sp. ANC_7511 (assembly GCF_056779975.1). Taxonomy (NCBI): domain Bacteria; kingdom Pseudomonadati; phylum Pseudomonadota; class Gammaproteobacteria; order Moraxellales; family Moraxellaceae; genus Acinetobacter; species Acinetobacter sp. ANC_7511. Next base: position 193,797 of record NZ_JBWYIY010000001.1, on the reverse strand, counting down.
GTAATTAAATATTCTGCACGTTGATCTTTATCTAAATTTTGCCAATCCTGCTGTGCTTCAGTCGCATTAACTAACGCCATTTCCACTTGCATGGCATGAGTTTCCGTCACTTCACCGACAATATCTTGATGGTTTGCAGGATTGAGAATTGCAATTGACTCTGTATCGTGTACGGATTCATCTAATCTCAGACCCATTGGGGTGGCTTTAATTTGAACTTTAGACCATTGTTGATAAGTATGATTCAAATGTTCAAGGTCTTGGTCATTTGCAAGATCAATTCCAAGAGAGTTAGGGCGATGATCAGCATATAAATGTTTCGGATATGGAATAGCAGGGTGCTTTAATCCAACTTTGCCTTCGATTCGACTTGTGACATCAATGGTTTGATGTGGATTTTCAATCAAGTCATCAATTTTGAGTGTTTTATCAGCAATACGATTTACAAAAGACGTGTTTGCACCATTTTCAAGCAATCGTCTAACCAAATAAGCCAAAAGGGTTTCGTGATTTCCGACAGGTGCATAAATTCGGCAAGGTACGCCAAGTTTATCATCTGCTTTAGAACCGACGACTTGTTCATAAAGTGGTTCGCCCATGCCATGTAAACATTGGAATTCGTATTGTCCCTTATAATATTGTTCAGGATTTGCTAAATGATAAATAGTGGCTAAGGTTTGTGCATTATGTGTCGCGAATTGCGGATAAATAAAGTCTGGTTCGGCTAAAAGTTTGCGAGCACAAGCGATATAAGATAAATCTGTATGCACTTTTCGAGTAAAGACAGGATAATCGGCCATGCCTTCAACTTGTGCTTTCTTAATTTCACTGTCCCAATAGGCGCCTTTGACTAAACGAATCATTAAACGTTTTTGACTACGCTTAGCTAAATCAATGATGTAATCGACCACGTAAAAACATCTTTTTTGATAAGCTTGAATCACAAATCCAATGCCTTTCCAGCCATTCAATTTCGGTTCGAAACATAAGCGTTCAAGAAGTTCCAATGAAATTTCCAGCCGATCAGTCTCTTCAGCATCGATATTTAGACCAATATCATATTGTTTCGCTAGAACCGCTAGATTAAAGACTTTGTGATAAAGCTCATCGTGTACACGGTCAATTTGCGAGCGTTGATAACGTGAATGAAGTGCTGAAAGTTTGATTGAGATACCGGGGCCTTCGTAAACATCTTTGTTAGACGATGCCTTACCAATCGCATGAATCGCATTTGTATAATCTTGATAATAGCGCTCCGCATCATGATCTGTAAGTGCTGCTTCACCTAACATATCATATGAGTAACGGAAGCCTTGTTCTTCTAATCGTTCGGCATTATTTAACGCCTCATCAATGGTTTCACCTGTAACAAACTGTTCACCCATCATACGCATAGCAACATCAACGGCTTTGCGAATAATACCACGGCCACTTCGTGCCAAGATGCCTGTGAGTAGACCAGATAAACTATTTGCTTTAGGTGTTTCCATTAATTTACCGGTCAACATTAAGCCCCATGCTGCCGCGTTTACAAACATTAGGCTGCTTTGACCTAAATGATCTTTCCAATTGCCTTGGTTGATTTTGTCTTTGATCAATAAGTCACGTGTTGCTTTATCAGGGATACGTAACAGCGCTTCAGCTAAACACATGAGCGCAATACCTTCTTGTGAAGATAATGAAAATTCTTGTAATAAACCCTGTACAATGCCTGCTTTGCCCGCTGACCCTTTACGTTCACGTAATGAATGCGCTAAATTGAAGGCTAATTGATAAATTTTGTCTGAAATTTCTTGATCAATCTCGGTCTGTTCGAGAAGTGTTTCGACACATTCAAATTCATCACGGCGCCATGCACGATTTATTTCTAATTCTAGATCTGATTTATCTTTAAATTCAGTAATGTCTTGAATGTCTATTGGGCGAGAAAGGGGTGAGCTAAGTTGTTCCATGAGATATACGCCAGCGTCCTGTGACAATGAAATAGATTTATCTTTAAGGTTTATTTAATTTATAATTACAGAAAATATGGTGCATAACTCACTATAATTAGAGTTAAATTTAGAGAATAATTCGCATGCAGACTCAAATGATGACGTTGGATCGTACAGATTTAAAAATTTTAGATATCTTGCAAAAAGATGGGCGTCTATCAAATATAAAACTTGCTGAAATGGTCAATCTTTCTCCCACAGCAGCGCTTGCTCGAGTACAAAAACTAACCAAAGATGGATATATTACAGGTTATGAAGCCAAGTTAAATCCAGATCTGCTGAATCGAAGTTTTGTGGTATTTGTCGAAATTTTATTAGATAAAACAACTCCAAATGTATTAGAAGAATTTTCTGATGCAGTGAGAAGTTACCCTGAAATTGTTGAATGTCACATGATCAGCGGTGGGTTTGATTTTGTAGTTAAAATTCGTTGCGCCAACATGGAAGAGTTTCGTAAGATCTCTGGACAGGTTTTATGGCAACTGCCTGGCATCAAAGAAACCCGTAGCTATCCAGTGATGGAAGTTATTAAGGAATCTTCGCAAGTGCAACTTAAGCAAACATTTAAAAAGTAAATGTATAAGAAAGGGGCTATAAGCCCCTTAATTTTTTATTTCTCATTACCTTCCATTTTTGATTTCTTGCATTTCAATTTCATATTTCTGTTGAGCTTCATCAAAACGGTCAGTCACATCTTGCGCTGGCGGGCGGCCTAATAAACTCACCACCATAATACTCACCCAAGATAAAATAAAGCCAGGAATGATTTCATAGACGCCAGTATCAGCCATGGTGTTTTTCCATACAATGACGGTAACAGCACCAACAATCATACCTGCCAATGCACCATTGATGGTCATTCGCTTCCAGAAGAGAGAAAGGATAATCAGTGGTCCAAATGCTGCACCAAAGCCAGCCCACGCATAAGCAACTAAACCGAGTACCTTGCTGTTCGGATTCATTGCAAGGAAGATTGCCATAATCGCAACGATTAATACCATCAAACGACCTACCCAAACCAGCTCGGTTTGTGAGGCAGATTTACGAATAAATGCTTTGTATAAGTCTTCTGTAAGCGTGGTAGAGCATACCAATAGTTGGCAGCTTAGGGTACTCATCACTGCAGCAAGAATCGCGGCAAGAATCACTCCTGCAACCCATGGATTAAATAAGATTTTAGTTAATTCCATGAAGACTGTTTCAGGATTTGCATTGACTGCAGCACTAAGTTGAGGAAACGTATCAAAGTAAGCGATTCCGAAATAACCGACAGCGACTGCACCACCAAGACATAGAATCATCCATGTCATTCCAATTCGACGTGCTGCTGGAATAGACTTCACGGAATCTGCTGCCATAAAGCGCACAAGAATATGTGGTTGACCAAAGTAGCCAAGTCCCCATGCCATTGAAGATAAAATTGCTACAGTGCTGAGATCTGAAAGTAAATTATTCGCTAATGGGCGTGCGGATTCCACAATGACACTAACTTGCTGAGCATTTTCACCAATGGCTAAATAAGTCATTACTGGAGCAAGTAAAAGCGCAAAGATCATCAAGCCTGCTTGGAATGTATCTGTCCAACTGATGGCTAAAAAACCACCAATACAGACATAACTAATCGTTGCTACTGCTCCAATCCACAGGGCTGTGTTGTAATCCCAACCAAATAGGCTTTCAAATAAACGTGCACCTGCGACCATGCCAGAGGCACAATAAATTGCAAAGAAAATCAAAATTACAAAAGCTGAGATTATTCGAAGTACTTTTTTCCGATCACCAAAGCGGCTGGTGAAATAGTCGGGGAGAGTCAATGCGTTATGTTGAATTTCGGTATGAACACGTAGACGACCCGCGACCAAAAGCCAGTTCAACCAAGCACCGATAATTAAACCAATGGCAATCCAAGCTTCGGATAAACCTGAGAGATAAATTGCACCAGGTAGACCCATGAGTAACCAGCCACTCATATCTGATGCACCTGCGGATAATGCAGTGACGACACTGCCTAAACTCCGACCACCTAAAATATAATCATCAAAATTATTCGTGGCTTTGTAGGCATAAAGCCCAATGCCAAGCATCGCCACAATATAAAAAATAAATGTGATTAGCGTAGGATTTAATTGGCTCATTGCTATGCCATCCTTTGTCTGTCCTAAATGACCATCTTTCCGAGATGAATTTTTAATCGAATTATTCGAGGAGCTGATTCAAGCACGTTTTGAAAATTACGCTCTGTTACATTTGAGTGAGATTTATAGTCGTTTAGTGAAACTGAATGTAATTTTGGTTACAAAGACTATTTTTTCAAAAAATAATTACTTTGATGTTTAATACAATTCTATAAATGATTGTCTTTAACATAAAGTTACATTGGTCACCTAAACAGCGAATTTGTAATTTTTTATTGCATAAAGAAGTATTAAATCAATAGTGAAAATAAGCACGAAGCCTATGATCGATATTGCACGATAATGGTGCATTATTGTTGAGTAATAAAAGTGTCTACGGTTCAATTTGATAAAACAAGAATAGAGCATGATCTGCTCGGTGAAAAAGCGGTTCCTTTCGATCGTTACTATGGGATTCATACCCTGCGTGCGATGGAGAATTTTCAGATTTCGCATCAACAAATAGGTGAAAACATACATTTTATTCGTGCATTGGCACAGGTAAAAAAAGCATCAGCACAGACAAATTTAAAATTTTCCAAATTGAGTCAAGATGTCAGCCAAGCGATTCAATGGGCTTGTGATCAACTGATTGAGCAGCCTGAAAGTTGGAAATCATCATTTCCAATTGATATTTATCAGGGTGGGGCTGGAACTTCTATTAATATGAATAGTAATGAAGTGGTGGCTAACCTTGCACTCGAGCATCTCGGCTTGCCTAAAGGTCAATATGATGTAATTCATCCAAACGACCATGTGAATAAATCGCAATCGACCAATGATGTTTATCCAACTGCATTGAGACTAGCAACATATTACAGTTTAGAAGATTTATTGTCTCAAGTTCGCTCATTAATCGCTGCTATTGAGATCAAAGCATCTGAATTTCAACACGTAATTAAAATGGGGCGAACTCAACTCCAAGATGCTGTACCCATGACACTCGGACAAGAGTTTCGTGCATTTGCGACGCTATTAAAAGAAGACTACCGCCTCATCCAAAAGATGCGTCATTTACTGCTAGAAATAAATTTGGGTGCGACTGCGATTGGAACGGGTGTGAACACACCTCATGGATATGCACTAGAAGTGGTTCAAACGCTTTCGCAAATTACTGGATTGAAATTACAAGGTGCTGAAGACTATGTTGAAGCCACCAGCGATTGTGGCGTATTTATTATTCTATCAAGTACTTTAAAGCGTTTAGCCGTCAAGCTCTCAAAAATTTGTAATGACCTGCGCTTATTAAGTTCAGGGCCTCGTACGGGATTAGCTGAAATTAGATTACCTGAATTACAAGCTGGCTCATCCATTATGCCTGCGAAAATCAATCCAGTTATTCCTGAAGTAGTGAATCAAATTGCTTTTAAAGTCATTGGTAATGATTTGACAGTGACCATGGCAGCTGAAGCGGGGCAATTACAATTAAATGTCATGGAACCTGTAATTGCACTGACCATGAATGAATCAACCAATTTATTAATTCAAGCAATGCAAACACTGGAAAACAAGTGTATTCAAGGTATTACTGCAAATGAACAGTCTTGTTACGATGCAGTGATGCGAAGTGTTGGTATCGTCACATTATTAGATCCGATCTTAGGTCATGCCAAATGTGATGAAATTGGGAAGGTTTGTCTTGCAGAAAATAAAACCATTCAGCAAGTTGTCATTGAGCAGAATCTTTTGACGCAAGAGCAGTTAAATCAAATTTTCTCTTTTGAAAATTTAGTGTCTGAGATCGCTGGTCATGTTGTCGATGATATGAACATGGACAAAGTAAGCTAATAGAGTAGGTAGAATCTGAAAGTTAATTGAATATGAATTGATGGCATATTTCATTCAATGAGGTATGCCATTTTCATTGAAACTTTTAAGTATAATTTCTTAATTGAATGTTTATAATAATTAAAATTTTGAGCCATCAATACAAACATTATAATTTAGAGAAAATGAATGAAAAGAATAGTAATAAGCACGCTGCTGTGTTCGATGTTGCTGGCATCCTGTTCAAAAAAAATAGAGGAACACTCTGCTGAAGCAGTTCAAGAAAACACTGCTGATACGTAAGTTGATATGCAAGAAGCGGCTGAACCAAATACTTTGCCCGTCCAGGAGCAAAAACCTGAGGTCATATTAAATCAAGAGGTTAATCCGGTTGAACTTACTCGTCGTATGGTTCGAGAGGCGCAAGGTAACTTTACCGTTAAAGATGTGGTGAAAAGCAGTTTAGAGATTGAAAAAATAACCCTTGAGCAGGCGGATTTATTGAAAGAAAAGATATTGATTTCAATGTGGTTGATCTTAAACGTCAGAATATTTCAGAAGGTAAAGTAAAAGTATTTGAAAAAGTTGAACCTATATCTTTTATGGTGCTACGTGTACCGAGTGAGCGTGCCCCACATGTTGTTAATCAACTTTTACCTTTAATGTTTTTTCTGAATCAGCAACGCTATAGTGCACAACGTTTTGAATTGAAGCTTCTTCAAGAAAAAATGAATCAAGCACAGACTATTTCAAGTCAAGCACGACCAGCTCATTTGAATGAAATCACACGGCTCACTCAACTCGAAGTTCAAGACCGTGTTAAATTCAGTACGATCAGTTTACAACTGAATCAACCAACACTGGTCCGAGAAAGGGTTGATATTGATATTGATGCAGTGGCGCGATTAAATGGTGATCACTTTATTCAGCGTGCTTGGAATAGCATCAAATATGGCTGGCAATTTGTGCTCGATCTTTTGGTGTTTTTATTAATGATTTGGCCTTTTTATTTGATTGTCTTAATTGGCTTCTGGTTATATCGATGGTTAAAACCTTATTTTGATAAACTCAAATAAGCCCATGCCTCAATTTGGCTGAACTGAAGAAAGAAGTTTAGCCAAATCTTGCATTCCTTCGGTTGCTGATTTTGAGATACATGTATAGTGTTGTGGCACACGGCCGAGATCGGCTTTAGGGTCGATATAATACGCATCACAGCTTGGTGAAATACTGTGTACTAAGCTTGCAACAGGATAAACAGCTAAGCTTGTTCCAATCACAACAAAGATTTCAGCTTGCTGGCAAATCACTTCTGCTTCTTCAAAAGCGGGAACGGATTCACCAAACCATACGACATGTGGACGAAGCGGATATCCAGCGTCACAGAAGTCACGAGAAATATCCAGTTCAGTACCTTCAATTGTGTAAAATTTGTCTGCGAATTGAGCATCTGGCCCTGAGGTTTTGGCCAGTCTTATATTTCCATGAAGATGTAGTACTTTTTTGCTTCCAGCGCGTTCATGTAAGTCATCAATATTCTGCGTGATCACATGTACATCATAATGTTGTTCAAGTGCTGCAATCGCAAGATGTGCTGCATTAGGTTCAGATGCTAAAATTTTTTTTCGCCGTTCATTGTAAAAGCGCTGTACTAAAACAGGATTGTTACGCCAAGCTTCGGGCGTTGCGACATCCTCTATGCGATGGTTTTCCCAAAGTCCATCGCTATCTCGAAATGTATTGATACCACTTTCAGCACTCATACCAGCACCCGAAAAAATCACAAGCTTTTTTTTAGACTGATTCATCCAATCTCCATCCTATTGATTTTATGCCCACGTATGACGTCTGGATCAACTTAATATTCAAATATTCATTAGAGCTTATATAGTTTGATTCAGAAATTTAGAAATTTCTTGTGCGAATTTAATGGGTTCATTGATCAAAGGCGTATGCCCTGAGCGCTCAAACAGTACGATACGATGATTTTTAACCGATTCAGCAATGAGCTTTTGCCCTTGCGCTGGATAGAGTGCGGATTTAGCGCCGATAAAAAAAGTTGCTGGACATTCTAACTTTGAGATCGCGGCTCTGTAATCTTCTTTATGGTTTAGATAGTTGTCAATGTACCAACGCATATAGTCGAGACGTTGCATAGGGCGGATTAACTTTTGAATTTTCGGTTGATTGAGTGTTGTTTTAAAAATTTTAGCGCTCAATTGATGATTATCTTGTAAAGATAAAAATTTAACCCAAAGCTCGACTAATTCGCGGCTTAAGTGAGTAGGTAATTCACTCAGGTTTTGATAATTTTCATGTTGATGTAAAAAAGAAGAAAGTTCGCTGAGTAGCTTTTTGAACTCTGGATAGCGATCGCCCAATAGCCCGAAACTCCAAGTTTCATCAGAAGGTATTTTAGGGGTTTGATCAATATGCAAGTATGCTTGGATTTGATCAGCAAATTGACCATATTGCATACCATGCATGGCAGTAGTTGCCCCCATAGAATAAGCAATCACTCTATATTGTTGTCTAGGGCGTTGACTGATCAATGCCTGAATATCGTTCCAGTGACTTGAAATAGCATCAGTATCTGGAATTTTACAATGCTTAGACCCACCAAAACCGCGCCAGTCAGGAATAATGAATTTATATTTCTTTAAATTAAATGCAAAAAAAGGAATCCATTGCCAACTTTGCATTCCTAAACCAGATAGCACCAAAACAGGTTCACCTTGACCAATTTCACGAACATATAATTTTTCGTCATCTTGCATGGTATAAAATGGCATAGATATATCCTTTATTTTGTATTCATTATTTTCAATTGTGGAATTACACGTTCTAACCAACTGATCCAACCTTGCTCTAATTCAATGCCTAATTGAAGAATCATTTTGTGAATATAGATTGTACGGTCATCATTATCTTTATTAGCAAAATCTTTATCGTAAATCGCTTGATATATTTTTAACTTATTTTTATGAATCTCTAAATGAGATTCCAATTCTGTCAACACATTATTACCACCTAGTTGTGCTTCAGCTCTTAAACGCACCATCAATTCTTCTCTGAGTTGGGCAGGCTCACTATGCTGTACCATCCAATTGGCAAGTTCAGTTCGACCTAGAGCATCAACTTTATATTTTTTCTTTCTCGAGTTGGGATCACCTTCATCAATAGTCGAAATCCAACCTTTTTTTTGCATAGCATTGAGTTCACGATAGATTTGTTGGTGAGTTGCATTCCAAAAGAATCCCATAGAACGGTCAAAGCGACGCGCAAGTTCAATACCTGTACTAGGTTTTTCAATGAGACTGGTCAACAAAACATGTGCTAAAGACATAAATCATATATCGTAAAATCTTGAATCAACTTTATTATGCAACATGTTGCATAAAAAGCAAAATTAGAATATATATTTATGCAACAAGTTGCATGAAGCAATAATAATAGCAAGCAAACGCGAGCCATGAGGTCAGAATGTCAAATTATCCAAACTTACTTGCACCACTAGATTTAGGTTTTACCACTTTAAAAAATCGTGTATTGATGGGTTCAATGCACGTAGGTTTAGAAGAGGTTGAAGGTGGCTATGAACGTATGGCCGCATTTTATGCTGAGCGTGCTCAAGGACAGGTCGGTCTTATCGTGACGGGGGGGATTTCACCCAACGATGCCGGTGTGACTTTTGCTGGAGGGTCAAAATTAGACTCGATTGCTGAAGCTGAGAAACATAAAATCATTACACAAGCAGTACATGATGCTGGCGGTAAGATTGCAATGCAGATTTTGCATACTGGTCGATATTCATATCAGCCTGAAAACGTTGCGCCATCAGCAATTCAGGCACCAATTAATCCAGTTAAACCTCATGCTTTAAGCTCGGCTGAAGTTCATCAAACCATTGATGATTTTGCTAACTGTGCAAAGCTGGCTCAATATGCAGGTTATGATGGTGTTGAGATTATGGGGTCTGAAGGTTACCTCATTAATGAGTTTATCGCAGCACGTACCAATCACCGTGATGACGAATGGGGTGGGAGTTATGAAAACCGCATTCGTTTGCCGATTGAAATTGTAAAACGTACCCGTGCAGAGGTGGGTGAAAACTTTATTATCATTTATAGACTTTCGATGCTCGACTTAGTTGAGGGCGGTTCAACGCTTGAGGAGGTCATCCATCTTGCAAAAGAAATTGAGAAAGCCGGCGCGACTATCATTAATACAGGTATTGGTTGGCATGAAGCGCGTATACCCACGATTGCAACGAAAGTACCTCGAGCAGCATTTACATGGGTGACAGAAAAGCTAAAAGGTGAAGTTAATATTCCATTGATTACCTCAAATCGTATCAATACCCCTGAAATGGCTGAACACGTGTTAGCTTCAGGTCATGCAGATATGATTTCTATGGCTCGCCCAATGCTTGCAGATGCAGAATTTGTACTAAAAGCTGAACAGGGTAGAAGTGACGAAATCAACACGTGTATTGGCTGTAACCAAGCGTGTTTGGATCATATTTTTTCACTCAGAATTGCGTCATGCTTGGTTAATCCACGTGCATGCCATGAAACTGAACTCATTTTTAAAGAAATCCATACGCCTAAAAAAATTGCTGTCATTGGTGCAGGTCCTGCAGGATTGAGTTTTGCTACTTATGCAGCTGACCGTGGTCATCAGGTCACCATTTTTGAAGCAGCCGATCAAATTGGGGGGCAATTTAATATTGCAAAAACGATTCCAGGAAAGGAGGAGTTTTATGAGACATTGCGTTACTTTAAGCGAAAAATTGAGCTGCAACCTTTAATTCAATTAAAACTTAATCATACTGTAACTTTTGAAGAGCTCAATACAGATCAGTTTGATGAAATTGTCGTCGCTACAGGTGTGACACCTCGACATTTAGATATTGAAGGAATTGATCATCCAAAAGTGTTGTCTTATATCGAAGTTTTAAGAGAGAAAAAACCAGTCGGACAGCGTGTTGCGATTATTGGTGCTGGTGGTATTGGTTTTGATACTGCTGAGTATCTAACCCATGAGGGGGAAAGTGGAAGCTTGAATCCTCAAAAATTTTATGATGAATGGGGAATTGATACATCATATTCTAATGTAGGAGGTTTAAAACCTGCTCAAGTAGAACAGCCATCACGTGAAATCTACTTATTACAACGTAAAGCCACTTCAGTTGGTGCAGGCTTGGGTAAAACGACGGGTTGGATTCATCGTACTGGATTAAAAAATCGCGATGTAAAAATGATTCCAGGTGCAACGTATAACAAGATTGATGACCAAGGTTTACATATCACAATCAATGATCAAACTACCGTCTTAAACGTGGATCATGTGGTGATTTGTGCAGGTCAAGAGTCATATACGGCTATGTTTGATCAACTTGAGCAGGCAGGTAAAAAAGTTCATTTAATTGGTGGGGCGAAAGAAGCGGGTGAGCTAGATGCAAAACGTGCGATTCGTCAAGGTGCTGAATTGGCTGTCAAGATTTAAGCCATAAAATTTCTCTCTTATATTATAGATGAAAGTGCAAGAAGAGGATTTGGAGAGGGTACTTAATTAAATGAGACCTCTCCTTGACGCGGTATTCTCCCTTTTCTTCTAAAAGGTTGGACTGATACAACAAAAAGGACATAAAAATGACACTCGAAACCACACAAAAATCTATTCAACGTTGGCACCACATGCTTGAAACACGTGATTTAAGTCTATTGAATGAGCTTTTGTCTGAAGAAGTCGTATTTAAATCACCCGTCGCATTTAAGCCTTATCCAGGCAAACAAGTTGTTACTTTTATTTTGACCAATGTGATTGAGATCTTTGAAAATTTTCGTTATCACCGTGAGTTCTATACAGCAGATGGGGTCAGTGTTGTGCTCGAATTTTCCGCAAATGTCGGTGAAAAAACATTAAAAGGGATTGATATGATCCAGTTTAATGAGCAAGGTCAAATTATTGACTTTGAGGTGATGATTCGGCCTAAAAGTGGTTTAGAGGCTTTGGCGTTGCAAATGGGCCAACGTATGGCTCAATTTCTACCAAAATAAATTAGGCATGTTTTTGGCTTATGAATTGGAGTAAGTAAATTCGGAGTCTGTATGAATCTTAATCAGCGTTTCAAGTGGATGCAAGAATTCACTCAAACCCAACTTGATCATTTTACTGGTGCAGCTATACCTTCAATCTATTTTAATCCGCAAGGTGAGTTAGCGCATGTGATTTCAAACTTGAAACGTCTGCATTATAAATATAGACCAACGCCGTGGCTCTCGAATACGCATGCTCACTTGGTGTATTTTGATAAAATTCGAAAGAAAACCGTAAAATTAGAATATGACTTCATTGAACAGTTAACAATGTCTGATGGGGGAACAACGGGTATTGCTTGGTATGGCATGCATCTGCCTGCGGAAACACCTACTATTTTAGTGCTGCATACCATTACTGGAAGCCCAGCCAGTATGAGAGAATTGGTCAGAGACTTACATCAAGTAACTGGTTGGCGTATTGCATTGTGTTTAAGACGAGGGCATGCAGGTCTACCACTTTCAGTTCCTAAAATTAATCTTTTTGGAAACACGCAAGATCTAAGAGAGCAGATTGAACATATTCAACAGCGCTTACCATATTCTAAATTGTATGCAGTTGGGTCTTCAGCAGGAACTGGATTATTGGTTCGATATTTAGGTGAGGAAGAAAGCTCCACACCAATTCAAGCGGCTTTCGCACTTTGTCCTGGATACAATACGGAAACTGGTTTTTCAAATGTTCATCCTTTTTATAGCCGTTTGATGGCAAAAAAGTTAAATGCACATTTTTTAAAACCTTATGAGCAACATTGGCGAAATTTAGAAAGTTTAAAGCAACTGAGTGTTGCTAAAGATTTATTTGATTTTGAAAAAACATATTATCAGTTCGCTGGATTTGAAAATTATGACGCATATTGTAAAGCGACAAATCCCATCTATGTCTTTGAGAAGATTAGAGTGCCGTTGATGATTTTAAATTCGGAAGACGATCCAGTATGCCATATCCGCAATTTAGAGCCTTATAAAGAAGTGATTCAACATATGCCGAACATGGCAGTAGTGACCACAAAAAAAGGAAGCCATTGCTGTTTCTATGAAGGTAATAAAAATCCAGAATCTTGGGCACACAAATTAATTGCAGAATTTTTTTTAGAATTAGAGAAAGCCTGACAATTTTTGTTGTTTATAAATGAATAACAATTTGACTTTCATTTATGTTGACATAAAAAAACCGAGTCTTGTCACTCGGTTTTTTTAAATTCGAAAATTAGTTTTCTAAAGCAGGGGTAGCAGCAGCAATAGCAGCGGCAACAGCATCATCTTCAGATTGAGAACCACCTGTTGATGCACTTGGAGAAGGTGTAGGGCGTTCTACATTTTCAACAGCTGGTGCTGGGGCAGGATTCGTTTGTGCAGGAGCATCGCGGTATTCACGACGAATAGTCGCTGACGTATTGTTTGTTTCCTGATGCTCAATTTCAACTTGAGTTGGTGGCTCAGGTTCGATTTCTGGTTCAGAAATCTCAATGTTCTCAATTTGTTCTGCCTGTTCAGTTGTTTCAACAGTTTGTTCCTGTTCTTCTTCCTTAGGCGCTTCTTTTTTTACACATGCAGTAACGAGGAGTGCAGATAAGATTGCACCACCGATTAAAAATTTTTTATTCATAGTTGCTCAAAACAAACTAGCTAGATCGACTGACGTAGTATAACAGCAAATTAACAGATGAAAATCACTGAAAGTGTGCGTGAATCTTTATTGGAAATGATGATAGAATAACCAATTGTTTATTGTTCTTTGAATTGATGCGGATTGACTTTGCTTTATAGGTACAGAGTAAAGTAAAATTGCGCAACATTGCAGGCCGATTTAGGCTCGATTGTACGAGAAACCCAATGACCCATTTTATTTTCGTTACTGGTGGTGTTGTTTCATCACTAGGTAAAGGTATTTCAGCTGCTTCAGTTGCTGCACTTTTAGAAGCCCGTGGATTAAAAGTAACCATGGTGAAAATGGATCCATATATTAATGTCGATCCAGGGACGATGAGCCCGTTCCAACATGGTGAAGTTTTTGTCACAGAGGATGGTGCGGAAACTGACTTAGACTTGGGTTATTACGAACGTTTCTTGCGTCGTGCGAAAATGACCAAGCTTAATAACTTTACATCTGGTCGCGTGTACCAAGACGTTTTAAATAAAGAGCGTCGCGGTGATTACCTTGGTGGAACAGTTCAAGTTATTCCACACATTACAGACAATATTAAAGAACGTGTTCTTCGCGCTGGTGAAGGCTATGACGTTGCTATTGTTGAGATTGGCGGTACAGTAGGTGACATTGAATCTCTCCCATTCATGGAATCTGTTCGTCAGTTAATGGTTGAACTTGGTCACAAACGCACAATGCTGATGCATTTAACGTTGTTGCCATATATCAAGTCAGCTGCAGAGTTGAAAACAAAACCAACTCAGCACTCAGTGAAAGAATTACTCTCAATCGGTATTCAACCAGATATTTTGATCTGTCGTACTGAACACGATGTTGATGCTGATACAAAGCGTAAAATTGCGTTGTTCACGAACGTAGAAGCTCGTGCAGTTGTGGTGTGTAAAGATGCACGCACAATTTACGAAATTCCACGTACGTTCTATGAACAAGACGTTGATGATTTAATTTGCGAGCGTTTTGGTTATAACGATTTACCAGAAGCCGATCTTTCAGATTGGGATAATGTCGTAGAAGCACTATTAAATCCTGAGTACACTGTTCGTGTTGCGATGGTGGGTAAATATGTTGAACTTCCAGATGCTTATAAATCTGTAAACGAAGCACTCTTACATGCAGGTATCCAAAACCGCGTTAAAGTTCAAATTGATTATGTCAATGCCGAAGAACTAGAAAGCCAAGATGTAGCGGAAGTGTTGAAAGATGCTGACGCAATCTTAGTTCCTGGTGGTTTTGGCGAGCGCGGTACTGAAGGTAAGATGCAAGCGATTAAATTCGCACGTGAGAATGGAATTCCATTCCTTGGTATTTGCTTGGGTATGCAACTTGCGGTCATTGAATACGCACGTAATGTTGCTGGTATCGTAGATGCAACTTCAACTGAATTTAACCGTTCAACTAAATCGCCTTTAATTGGTTTGATTACGGAATGGTTAGACGAACGTGGTGAAGTACAACAACGTTCTGTAGATTCTGATCTTGGTGGAACAATGCGTCTTGGCGCTCAAAAATCAGAATTGGTTGAAGGCACTAAAACTGCAGAAGTGTATGGTTCAGTAGAAATTATTGAACGTCATCGCCATCGTTACGAAATGAATAATCGTTATATTCCTACTTTAGAAGAAAAAGGTATGAAAATTTCTGGTTATTCACCAATCCAACGTTTAGTTGAAACTGTTGAAATTCCTCAACATCCTTGGTTTATTGCTGTACAATTCCATCCGGAATTTACAAGTTCTCCACGTGATGGTCATCCATTATTTGCTGGTTTTATTGATGCTGCTAAAAAACAGTATCAAAAATCGAAATAATGAATGTCTTAGGACATAACTAGGAAGTTTAAATGTCACAATTAAAAGCACAAGAAATTGTACGTTTAGGCGATATACAAATGGCAAATCATTTGCCATTTGTATTATTCGGCGGAATGAATGTACTTGAATCAAAAGATTTAGCTTTTGAAATTGCAGAAACTTATGTTGATATTTGCAAACGTTTGGATATTCCATATGTTTTCAAAGCAAGCTTTGATAAAGCAAATCGTTCGAGCTTAAATTCTTTCCGCGGACCTGGTCTTGAAAAAGGAATTGAGTGGTTAGCTGACATTAAAAAACATTTTAATGTACCCATCATTACAGATGTTCATGAACCATATCAAGCAGCACCTGTGGCTGAAGTGGCTGACATCATTCAATTACCTGCTTTCCTCAGCCGTCAAACAGATCTTGTTGAGGCAATGGCAAAAACTCAAGCCATTATCAATATCAAAAAAGCGCAATTCTTAGCACCGCATGAAATGCGTCATATCCTGCATAAATGTTTGGAAGCCGGGAATGACAAGCTGATTTTATGTGAGCGTGGCTCAGCATTTGGTTACAACAACTTAGTTGTCGATATGCTTGGTTTCGACATCATGAAAGAAATGAATGTGCCAGTCTTCTTTGATGTGACACATGCACTTCAAACCCCAGGTGGTCGTGCAGATTCAGCAGGTGGTCGTCGCGCACAAATTACGACATTAGCGCGTGCGGGTATGGCTACAGGTCTAGCAGGTCTTTTTCTGGAAGGACATCCTGATCCAGAAAAAGCAAAATGTGATGGACCTTGCGCTCTTCGAATGTCTCAACTTGAGCCATTCTTAGCTCAGCTTAAAGAATTGGATACCTTGGTTAAAGGTTTCAAAAAATTAGATACACACTGATGCAGCGTTAGACGCATCGTTTTATTAATCAACTGAGGAATTGTTCATGAGCCAAATCGTTGACATTCGTGCACGTGAAATTTTGGACTCTCGTGGTAACCCAACCATCGAAGCAGACGTTATCTTAGCATCTGGCGTAGTTGGCCGTGCATGTGCACCATCTGGTGCTTCAACTGGTTCTCGTGAAGCTTTAGAACTTCGTGATGGCGATAAAGCACGTTACTTAGGTAAAGGTGTTAAAACTGCTGTGAACAACGTAAACACGTTAATCCGTGACGCGTTAGTGGGTAAATCAGTATTCGAACAAAAAGACATCGATAATACGATGATCGCTTTAGACGGAACTGAAAACAAAGAAAAATTAGGTGCGAACGCAACTTTGGCAGTGTCTTTGGCTGCTGCGCGTGCTGCTGCTGACGAAAAGAAAATTCCTCTTTTCCAATACATCGCAGACCTTCGTAACAACAGCATTTTAACAATGCCTGTTCCAATGATGAACATCTTAAACGGTGGTTCACATGCGGACAACAACGTTGATATCCAAGAGTTCATGATTGAACCAGTTGGCTTCACTTCATTCTCTGAAGCACTTCGCGCAGGCGCAGAAATCTTCCATTCTTTAAAATCAGTTTTAAAGAAACAAGGTTTAAATACTGCTGTTGGTGATGAAGGTGGTTTCGCGCCGAACTTACGTTCAAACGAAGAAGCAATTACAGTTATTCTTGAAGCAATTGAAAAAACTGGCTACAAAGCGGGTTCTGACATTATGCTTGCGCTTGACTGTGCATCTTCAGAATTCTACAAAGATGGTCAGTACATCCTTGCTGGTGAAGGCAATAAAGCATTCACAAACAACCAATTCTCTGACTACCTTGCAGGTCTTGTAAACCAATATCCAATTATCTCTATTGAAGATGGTTTAGATGAATCTGATTGGGAAGGTTGGTCTTACCTAACTTCGATTCTTGGCGACAAGATTCAATTGGTTGGTGATGATTTGTTTGTTACAAATCCTAAAATCCTTCAACGTGGTATCAACGAAAAAGTTGGTAACTCTATCCTGATTAAGTATAACCAAATCGGTACGTTGACTGAAACTTTAGATGCGATCTATCTTGCTAAAGCAAATGGTTACTCTACAGTGATTTCTCACCGTTCTGGTGAAACTGAAGATTCTACAATTGCGGATCTTGCAGTAGGTACTGGTGCTGGTCAAATCAAAACTGGTTCACTTTGCCGTTCTGACCGTGTAGCTAAATACAACCAATTGCTTCGTATCGAAGAATTGACGAATGCTATTTACCGCGGTAAAGCTGAGTTTAAAGGTTTAAATTAATCGTTTAGATTATTTTGAATTTTAAAAAACCACTCTTTAAAGAGTGGTTTTTTTGTTATTAAGCTATGAAATAAAAAGTGTAAATATAATGACTCTTGAATATTCAATAACTTTTGATATTTATCAGTAAGTATTTTTAGAAGAAATCAATCAATGTGAATTTGTTTAACATTTGCATATTTAACACAGTTACACATACTACCTTTCTTTGTTTTAGGGTATATTAGTGCTCTAATTTCATGATGTTAACTAAGCCTCAAATATAATGTTAGACGTCTTTAAAACTACTTCAAGTAAAGTGATTTTGCTGGTGGCAATAATTTTAATTGCCATCTTTCAATATCGCTTTTGGCTCGGTGAAGGAGGATATTTCCCTCATCAGGCGCTACTTCAGCAAATGAATCAGCAAGCTGAAACAAATGAAGAGTTAAAAGAGCGTAATCGTATTCTGGCTGCTGAAGTATATGATCTAAAAAATGGTGTAGAGGCGATTGAAGAACATGCACGTTTAGATCTTGGCTTAATTAAGCCTCATGAAACGTTTATTCAAATGAGTACAATCAGTACGAATTACAAGCCGATTTACATCGACCCAAATGCTAACGTAGATTTAAGAACCAATGAGTCTAGACAACCTGAATCTGAACAACCGTAAATTATGGGCTATTATTCCGGCAGCAGGTTCTGGTAGTCGATTTTCCAAATCAGCGTTAAAGCAATATCAAATTATCCAGAATAAAACTGTACTTGAGCATACTGTAGAACGTATTGCTCAATTGCCTATTGCTGGCTATGTGTTGGCAATCTCAGAGCATGACCAATTTGCTCAGACACTTCAATTTGCTAAATCAGAAATCCTTCATTTCTGCTTAGGTGGTCAGGAGAGGGTTGATTCTGTACTTAATGGTTTAAATTATTTAACCAATATTGCAGATGAAAATGATCTGGTGTTTGTGCATGATGCTGCTCGACCTTGTGTGAGCTTGAGTAATTTAGAATCTTTGATTCGCCATGTTATCGAATCTAAGCATAGCGCAATTTTAGCAACGCCTGTACGTGATACTTTAAAAAGAGTAGATCAGTCGAGTGCCATTGAAAAAACTGTTGATCGAAGTGCATTGTGGCAAGCACAAACTCCACAATTGTCGACCATTAAATTGCTAAAAACCTCGATTGAACATGCATTAACTCACAAGATCACAATCACGGATGAAGCGAGTGCGCTTGAATATGCTCATCATCCAGTAGATGTGGTGATTGGACGATCTGATAATATTAAAATTACTTATCCTGAAGATTTAGAACTTGCTCGTCTGATTCTTCAGTCACAGTCTGACTCGAAATAATTTAGTTTTATGTTTGGGACTTTGCTTAAATAGCCAAAACATTGTCTTATAATAACGCCACTTAGAATATGCAATTCAGCCAATGATACCTTCACAACAGTACCGTTTTTTGCGTCATGCCTTGAGAGATGGACGAACAATCAAACATGATTCGTCACGTTGGACTAAATTACATTTAGATCCATGGTTACTTGGTTTTTTGATATTAAACGCAGCTTTTGGACTCATGGTTGTTTATAGTGCAACCAATCATGATTCAAGCATGGTGATTCGTCAGGCGACCAGTTTTGGTATCGGTTTTATTTTGCTGTTTATTTGTGCACAAATTCCTCCAAAAGTTTATCAAATTGTCAGTCCTTATCTGTATGCATTTTCGATTGTGCTTCTGCTTTTGGTATTGCTAATTGGTGATGTCCGCTTAGGCGCAAAACGCTGGATTTCTATTCCTGGATTAGGGAGTGTGCAGCCCAGTGAATTTATGAAATTTACGATGCCACTCATGATGGCTTGGTTTTTCAGTCTGCGGACTTTACCACCCAAATTTATGCATATTCTCTTTGCATTATTTCTGATGATGATTCCTTTTGTTTTAGTCGCATTACAGCCTGACTTAAACATTGGATTAATTATTCCCGGAATTTTTGTCATTTTTTTAAGTGGTATTTCTTGGCGTTTGATTGGGGCTGTGGTCGCTGGGTTTGCAGTGGTTGCACCATTATTATGGAATTTCTTTCTACAGGAATACCAAAAAAAGCGAATTTTAACTTTATTTGATCCTGAATCAGATCCGCTAGGTGCAGGGTGGAATATCATTCAGTCTAAAATTGCGATTGGTTCTGGTGGACTATTTGGTAAAGGTTTTAATGAAGGAACACAGTCTCATTTAGGTTATCTCCCCGAACATCATACAGACTTTATTATGTCTGCTTATGCAGAGGAATTTGGCTTTTTTGGTGTGTTCGTATTATTTGTTATTTTTGCTGCGATCATTATTCGTTGTTTGATTATTTCCATGAACAGCTTCCATAATTTTGGACGTCTTTATGCCGGTGCGGCAGGTTTAACTTTCTTTTTCTTTGTGTTTTTGAACAGTGGAATGGTGAGTGGAATACTTCCAGTAACGGGTGATCCATTGCCACTCATGAGTTATGGTGGTACGGCAGTCATTGCAACGCTTGCAGGTATGGGCATTGTAATGTCTATACATACTCATCGCTAAAACATCTAGGGTTGACAGCAAATTTTCAACTCACATTCTGCTTACTCTCACATCTATTGAAACTTTGAGCTTCAATGATTGCTCTAATCAGTCATTACACTTTTATGCTGAAGAAGATGAAAGTGTAGATGGAAGTTGATCTATGCTATTTGAGAGAGTAACTCTAAAATAATTAACTTATTTCCTCATTTTTTTGTAATAACTAAATTTTTATCGATGGTAGAGAAAATTTGAGCTAAACAATGATCTTTGTAACGTTTCCCAAGCTAAAAATTCCTGTCTTAGCTGTTGTCTTAAACTTGGTGATCCATTTGTATAAAAATATTTTTTAAAATTGATTTTCGTAGATGTATAAAAAAATTAACTATGGCATATTAATTGCTGAATAAGAATTAAACGAATATTGCAGGAGAGAGGTCTTCTGTAGATCCGCCGAAGGAGCAACGACCCCGGAATCTCTCAGGCAAAAGGACTGTAATTATTCTCAATCATCTGGAGAGAAGTCTAATGATGTTTAGACTCACCGAAGGGGATGGAAAAATTCATATGTCATGAAGATTTCCGAAGCTCTCAGGTACCGTGACAGATGGGGCATTGAAAATATAAAATTTTCAAGGAGCTTTTATGTCACATATTATGGTGATTGGTGCTGGCATTACAGGAATAACCACTGCCTACGAATTATTAGAACTTGGTTATCAAGTCACGATTTTGGATAAAAACTTATATCCAGCAATGGAGACTTCATTTGCGAACGGAGGTCAACTTTCTGCATGTAATGCAGAGGTGTGGAATCAGAAAGCAACGGTACTGAAGGGTATCAAATGGATGACCCAAAAAGATGCACCATTATTACTCAACCCATCTTTTGATTTGCATAAATACGCTTGGCTGATTGAATTTATGGGTAATATCAAACACTACGAAGCCAACACACAAGAAACGGTAAGACTGGCATTATTGGCAAGAAAACGGCTGTTTGAAATTGCACAGAAAGAAAATATTCAATTTGATTTGGTAAAGCGTGGAATTTTGCACTTTTATCATAATCAGCAGGATTATGATGTCGCAATAAGAGTGAATGATTTGTTATGCAAAGGTGGATTAGAGCGTCACGCTGTTACAAATGGAGAAATTCACAGTATTGAACCAAGTTTGAAGGGAGAATATTACGGTGGTTTTTATTGTCCTGACGATGCCACAGGAGATATACACAAATACACCACGCATTTAGCCCAAGTGGTGGCGAATAAAGGTGGGAAATTTTTATACGGTGTAGAAGTTGAAGATTTAAATCTGGATCATTCAACAGAACAAGTTTCAGCTAAATATCGCGCTTGTGATCCTAAAAGTAGAGATATACCCGATGGATTTATTCAAGCTGATGCAATGGTCATTTGTGGTGGAGTTGGAAGCTATCATTTAGCACAACAGGCTGGAGATCGTGTCAATGTTTATCCAGTGAAAGGGTACTCGATTACAGTTCAGCTGAATGATGAACATAGCCAACAACATGCACCATGGGTAAGTTTATTGGATGAAAGTGCAAAAATTGTGACGTCGAGATTAGGTCGAGATCGTTTAAGAATTGCTGGTACTGCGGAATTTAATGGCTATAACCGAGACATCCGTATTGATCGCATACAACCTTTAGTTCATTGGGTGAATCGTAATTTTGATATTTCAACTGAGCATTGTGTCCCTTGGGCTGGATTAAGACCGATGATGCCGAATATGATGCCAGTGGTAAGACAAGGGAAGCATCCGAGAGTCTTTTATAATACCGGTCATGGGCATCTGGGTTGGACGCTGTCAGCTGCAACTGCTGCAATGATCAGTTTAGAAATTTCACAGAAAATAGCGGCTTAATGAAAAGCCACAATAGTATGAAAACTATTGTGGCAAATACATTTATAGTCGAGTGAAAACTTGATCTGCATTCAAACGAGATTTAGGTAATTTGGCATTAAAATCTTTTTCACTTCGATAACCAAGTGCCAATAGCACTGACGGAATCAGGCCTTTTGCGTCAAGATTTAACTCTTCAGCGATAATTTTTTCATCGAATCCTCCAATTGGAGTGGCATCGATACCTTCTAAACCTGCAGCAAATAAGGTTTGCCCAAGTGCAATAAAAGTTTGATTTTCAGACCAGCGCTGGATATCGCCTTTTTCGTTGCGATAATAATCAACATAGCCTAAGCGCGTATCTTTTTGAGCTTGTTTTGCTTGGTCATCTTTAAAACGACCACTGATTTCATCTTGATTTAATAATCGATCTAGATGAGAGTCTGTAATGTCTTTATGCGTACAAAACAGAATTGTGTGTGAAGATTCAAGGACTTTGGGTGCATTATAAACATACTTACCAACCAGTGCTTTAGCAATGCGCTGTTTGGCTTCATCAGTTTCGATGACAAAGAAATGCCACGGTTGAATATTGATAGATGAAGGTGCGAGCCTTAAAGATTCCAATAATTTTTCAAACTTTTCTTGAGGGATCTTTTTTGAAGAATCGTATGCTTTGGTGGTGTAGCGAGATTGGGAGATGTTTAACAAATCCATATTATCCTCCGATTATTCACAATATATTCATCTAAAAATTTTAAATGACTCTGAACTTAAATATTTTCTATAGTTGATGCTAAATGATATGAAAAATCTGACTTGTCTTTAAATCAATAGGCATATTTTAAATCAGTATATTTTTCTAATGACATTGCAATTTGTTGGTTGATAAATGCGCGCACATCTTCTTCAGTCATAGGTTGACCATTCTTGCTGATATTATGTTCGATCGGTGCTTGGTCTGCGGCCTTAATTTTGTAGACAAGGTGGGTGATCAATTCGTAATCGTTATTATGGTTTACGATGTTAGTCACATATTGATATGAATGCTCAAAGTTGAGATCTTGATGGGAAAATATAAATTGTTCAAAGATTGTCAATGCGGCGCCATCAGCAAGATTTTTGAGTTCATCAATAATTGTGGCATCTAGCCGTACATCATAACGTTCAGAGATTGCTTTACCATCGATTAATAATGACACTTTATCATCTTCATGGTGTTGAACAGTAATATTGCTGAAATTAGACATGACAAACTCACGAATTGAATTGAGTCGTTATTATCATATGCAAAAAAACTTAAAGCAAAACATACTGATTAATATTCAAACATTGAGTGAAATTTCAATTTAAAGGTTGATGAGATCATTATAAAAATAGAGGAACTAATAAGACCATGTTTTCAGTGTCAGATCATTGATTGACTGCTTAGAGAATTTCGATTGATTAATTTCCAAAATTTGAGCTTGATCCAAACGCCAGTCGCCTAAAACAATTCTTCTTTTATCTTGAGAGATATGGATTTGAGGGCGATGCGTATGACCATGAATTAGTAAATCAACTTCTTTCAATGCATCGTGGACAGCATCTTGATTTACATCCATGACATCATAAGATTTAAATTCTTTTGATTCGTGGCTTTTTTTTCTAAATCCATTTGCAAGTTGAGTACGAAAAGAAAGTGGGGTATTCCGCAGTATCCAAATGATGAGTGGATTTCTGATTATTTTTTTAAAACGTTGATAGGCGACATCGTCTGTACACAGTGAATCACCATGTTCTATACGAATTTGGACGTCATTTATTTTTAAGTTAGAGACTTCGGACAATAAGATGCCACCAAATTTATTTAAAAAAATTTGATTCAGCGCAAAATCACGATTGCCGACAGAAAATAAAACTTGATTTCCCTGAGCAGTAAATCTTTTTAAGCGTTCAACGATTTCATCGAGCCAAGGAGCTGTATAGTCATCACCAATCCATGCATTAAACCAATCACCTAAAATATAGAGTTGGGTTTGCTGGTCTTGATAATGATCTAATAAATCTAAAAACCCTCGAACGAGTCGAGGGTGTTCAGGTGACAGGTGTAAATCTGAAATAAACAGATAGGTCACTTAATATTCCTTATTTGCCTACATCCCCATCAACTTTAGATGGCGAAACGATCCCTTGAACATGATATTCGTTTTAAAGCAGTGCTTGAAAACTTAATAAGTTAGGGAGTAGGTTTCTTATTCAGAGAGAATTTTAGCAGATTCGATCACAACGTTTTCTAGTGGAACGTCAGCGTGGTAGCCACGGTTGCCAGTGCGAACACTTTTGATTTCATTAACAACGTCCATACCTTCTACAACTTTACCAAATACTGCATAACCCCAACCTTGAGCTGTTTTACCCGTATGGTTAAGGAAAGCATTGTTTTTCACGTTAATGAAGAATTGTGCAGATGCTGAGTGAGGAGCTTGAGTACGTGCCATAGCAATCGTACCTTCGTCATTGCTTAAACCGTTGTCAGCTTCATTTTCAATAGAATCGCGAGTTGCTTTTTCTTTGAAGTTTTCATCCATGCCACCGCCTTGGATCATGAAACCGTCAATTACACGGTGGAAAATTACGCCATCATAAAAACCATCACGAACGTACTCTAAAAAGTTAGCAACAGTTTTAGGTGCTTTTTCAGAGTTAAGCTCTAGAACAATACGTCCTTTATTGGTGTTTAATTCGACTTGAGGAAAACTCATTCTATAATCTCCTGATCATGGACAAAAAGCCATGGGTTTGTGGTTGAGAGAAGCATAAGCAAACTGTAAACTACAAGGCAAGCAAAAACGTTATTTTCTTTGTTAATAATATGAAGATAGCGTTTTAATTATCCTATTTTATCTTATAGAAGTGATTTATCAACTATGAAGCCGAATGATGTTGTTTCATCCCTGCCAAATACCCCGACGACTAACAATCCATCAGTCGATGCTGCGCAGCAAGAACAACAACCGGGCTTAGACTTTGTACGTCAAGTAATTACAGAAGATCTTGCAGCAGGGCGTACAGATAAAGTCGTGACGCGCTTTCCACCAGAGCCTAATGGTTATTTACACATTGGACATGTTAAAGCGATTTGCCTGAATTTTGGTATTGCAGAAGAATTTTCTGGTTTATGTAATCTTCGTTTTGACGATACAAATCCAGATGCAGAAGAACAAGAATATGTAGATGGTATTGCGAACGATGTTAAATGGCTCGGTTTCGACTGGAATGGTGAACCACGCTACGCATCAAGTTACTTTGATCAATTGTATCAATGGGCGATTCAATTAATTAAACAAGGTGATGCATATGTCGATTTGCAATCTCCTGAAGAAATTAAGCTGAATCGTGGAAATTTTGTAGAACCAGGTAAAAATTCTCCGCAACGTGATGCAACGGTTGAAGAAAACTTAGCACGTTTTGAACAAATGCGTAATGGTGAGCTTGGAGAAGGCCAAGCAGTACTTCGTGCCAAGATTGATATGGCATCACCGAACGTACATATGCGTGATCCAATTCTTTACCGTGTTTTACATTCTGAGCATCATCAAACAGGCGATACGTGGAAAATCTATCCAATGTATGACTATGCTCATCCTTTGTCTGATGCGATTGAAGGCATTACGCACTCGTTATGTACGCTTGAATTCCAAGACCATCGCCCGTTCTATGATTGGGTTGTCGCTAAGGTAAATTCTCCAGCAGTTCCACGCCAGTACGAATCAAGCCGTTTGAATGTTGATTACACCATCACCTCAAAACGTAAATTACGTAAGCTGGTCGAAGGTGGTTACGTCAATGGTTGGAATGATCCACGTATGCCTACAGTCGTGGGAATGCGTCGTCGTGGCTTTACTCCAGAAGGCTTACGTGATTTCTGTAAGCGTGTGGGCGTATCTAAAACTGATGGTATTGTCGATGTTGCAATGCTTGAATTCTGCATTCGACAATCATTAGAAAATACTGCTGCACGTGGTATGGCGGTATTGAATCCTCTTAAAGTGACATTGACCAACCTTCCAGAGGATATGGATTTAACACACGCACGCCATCCAAATGTTGATATGGGTGATCGTGTAATTCCACTGACTTCTGAATTGTATATTGATCGTAAAGATTTTGAGGAAGAGCCGCCTAAAGGGTTTAAACGCTTAATTCCTGGTGGTGAAGTCCGTTTACGTCATGCTTATGTGATTAAATGTGATGAAGTGATTAAGGATGAAAATGGCGAAGTTGTTGAACTTAAATGCTCTATCGATCCGCATACTTTAGGTAAGAATCCAGAAGGTCGTAAAGTCAAAGGTGTTATTCATTGGGTATCTGCAAATAAAGGGATTCCTGCTGAAGTTCGTATTTATGATCGTCTATTTACTGAAGCCGCACCTGATGCGGACGATGATTTCTTAGCGAATTTAAATCCAGATTCTCTAAAAATTGTTCAAGCGGTAATTGAGCCTGCTTTAGCTCAAGCGAAACCTGAAGATCGATTCCAATTCGAACGTGAAGGTTATTTTGTCGCTGATCAATTTGATCATATTGTTGAAAAACCTGTCTTTAACCGTATTTTGGATTTAAAAGATAGTTTTAAGCCTGCAAAATAAAGTTTGGTAATATCAAAAAAAGCCTGATTGATTCAGGCTTTTTTTTATTCAAATTTAGGTTAATAAATAATTTTTGTGATTAAATTCACATGATTAGATAAAGGTGAGTATTTAAGAATAATTTAATAAGTTATAAATAAAAACTAAAATAACATTATATTTCAAATATATATTTGACTATTTGGATTTTCAAGCGCATATTTAATTCAACCGAAAGGTTAATTTGAAACTTTGTTTTCCTCGAAACCCTGCTTAAGCGGGGCTTTTTTTTGATTTAGTTTCTGATGTTGCTGTAAAGCGATATACACAGGGCCTTTCAGTTTGCGCTGATCATTTAACTTTTTTTTAATATAAAATACCAAAGCAAAACAGGTGGTTGCTAAAGTTAAAAGAAGACTATTTAAGTAGCTCATGAGTGAGCTGATATAACCAATAGTGGTGAGTCTATTCATCATTTTGATGACTTGTGGGCTACTTTCGATGCCCGTGATCGCCCAAGAACATAAGTGTTCACAATTATTAATAATGAGATGATAGTTATTTTCATGCATTCGAGAGCGCATTCGTCTTACGACAGCACGACCTGAATATTTGGGGGTGCTATAATGCCGAATCGTAATTTTTTTGCCATGTGCAAATTTTTGCAGAGATGTAATTTCGATCGGATGTTTTTTAAAGAGATGAGCAAAACCTGAATAATGAATAACACGACCCTTACCAACATAAATACCATGATGTGAATAACCAAAATGCTTAACAATTAAGTGAGCACCAAGAGGGAATGTTTTGACGTGTTTATGCCGCATTTATAAAATATTCCAATAACTTTACAGATGTACATTTATTGAAAGAGAGTCCACAGTATAACCGAATTGGAAATAAATAATGAGGTATAAATACAATATAAGCACTCTAAAAAAGGTGCCTAAATTTTTTATTCAACTCAAATGAAGTTATGAGAAGAAAGCATTTTGTGCTTCACAATTTTTAATTGCATCTTCTTTAGGAAGCTGTTTAATTTGCTCTTCAAACTCGTTTTTTTGACGATCTATGGCAGTTTGAGGAATACCGCTCTCTTTCGCTAATTTTTCAATGTTGCCCCAAACTTCCTCACATGCTGAAGGTAGCTTATTACAACCACTAAGCGATATGAAAGTCGCCCCTAAAATAATGAATAGAATATTTTTCATTGAATCCCCAAATGTATTTTTAATTATCCTATGAGCTTATCTTAATTGAACATTTTTAAATTGAACAGAAAATTTATCATAAAAAAAGCACTGTCTATGCAGTGCTTTTTTTCTTTACTGAAGGGTGATTTTGTTACTCAATAAATCAGTAAGATCTTTTTTTGAATAGCCACGCGAAATAAGAACTTTTTTGATTCCGCGGATTACATCTTCATCTGATGCCTTTTGTAAAGCCTCGATCAACTGATCGTTAGTCTTACATGAACAATCATTTTCAACACAAGCAATTTGATTTTTATGCTCGTTCTGCTGCGAATCTGATGAAAACAGCTTTTGCCAAAAACTCATAGAGCCTTCATTTGCAACCAAAGATAGGTCGAAATATAGTCGATTTGAAATTTAATGCAAGTTTGTAATCGTGATTTAAGGCACATTTTAAAATAAATATTTCGATGATAAACCTAAAGTTTAACGAAATTATGACATTGAAAAATTAAATTTTTCTTTATTCATATGATTTTTAAGTGAAATTCAAAAAGCATAAAAAATGGACAGTGTAAGAACTGTCCATTTAGTAAGAAATAAATTGTTTAAATTTTCTCTAAAAGAACGCCTGACTCGACATGGTGGGTATAAGGAAATTGATCGAACAGCGCAAATTTAGTGATTTTATGAGTTTCCGATAACATCTTTAAATTGTCGTGCAAAGTATCTGGATTGCATGAAATATAAATAATACGGTTAAAGCGTTGAAGCAGCTTCAAGGTATCATCATCAATGCCTGCACGAGGTGGATCTACAAATACAGTATCGAAGTCATAACTTTGAATATCAATATTGGCTTCTTGTAAACGTCTAAACTCACGTTCTGCATTGAATGCTAAGGTAAAATCTTCAGCTGAAAGGCGAGCAACTTGAATATTATTAATTTGATTTTGCTCAATATTCCATTGCGCTGCATAAACTGATGATTTAGCCAGTTCTGTTGCTAGAACGCGATTAAACTTTAGCGATAATGGAAGGGTAAAATTACCATTACCGCAATAAAGCTCTAAAAGATCTTTATCACTAGTTTGAGCTGCATTACATGCCCACTCCAGCATTTTTTGACAAACTTGCGCATTTGGTTGCGTGAAGCTACTTTCAATTTGCTTATATTTGAATTTACGGTCAAATACTTGTAATTCTTCAACTACATATTCATCCGTCAATACAATTTTTTGACCACGGCTGCGACCAATAATCTTAATATTGAGTTTTGAAGATAAATTTTTTGCTAGTTGTTCCCAGTCTTGATCAAGCGGACAACGATAAATCAATGAAACCAGCATTTCACCGTTCAACGTAGAAAGAAAATGTACTTCAAACAGACGCTTAGAGAGCACTGCATTTGATTTTAGTTCAAACAGGAGAATTGGCATTAAATCATTAATAGATTTATCCGCGATTGGAAACTCATCAACACGTACAACTTTCTTTTGAATACCATCTTCCGCGCGTTCAAACATGGCATAAAACATATCATCTTCTGTATGCCAAATACGGAACTCAGCTCGCATACGGAAATGTTTTTCAGGAGATGAAAAAACTTCTAGTTCAGGTGGTTGATATTCAGCAAATTGATTGCGGATACGTTCAATTTTTGCATCAAGTTGTTGTTGATAAATAGAAGTCATAAAATCTAAAAAAAACTAGCACAAAGCAGAGTGAATGGTAGCAAATAATAAGCCAACATTCTTCTAAATCTTTATGCTGTTGTGACTATCTTTTGGTGAGGTGCTCAACTAAGTAGTCGATGAACACTCGTACAGCTGGTAATAAACCACGGCGAGAAGGGTAAACCACATGAAAAATACCGTGTGGTGCATTCCAGTTAGGCAGAACCTTAACAAGACGCCCATCTTTAATATAATCTTCAACAATACTGTCTGGGAGTAATGCTACCCCACAATTGTCACTTGCAAGTTGTGCAAGCATAAGTAAGTCAGAGCCCATCACGACTGGACTCACTTTGACTTTAATCGATTTGTTGTTTGAATCATGTAGTACGAGTTGTTGATCAGTATGTTCATCAACCATACTTAATATTCGATGATTTGAGAGTTCTTCAGGTTTTTTGATAGATCCAAATTCATTGAGATAAGCCTGGCTGGCGAAAAGATGTTGTTCAATATTTTCAAATTTTCGAATGACCAAACTTGGGTCATCATCCAAACTTGAGCGAACACGAAGCGCTAAATCAATTCCTTCATTGATGATATCGACACGTCGATTAGTAACCATCAATTGAACTTTGATTTCAGGATACTGCTTAAGGAAATTTGGCAGTATTTTGGTCATTTCATGCTGGGCAATTGATACGGGTAAACTGACACGAATTAAGCCTCTTGGTTGTTCACTTAAATGATCTACCAAATCATGAGCAGATTGGGCAGCATTCATCATTACTTGCGCATGGCGATAAATGTTCATTCCAATATCAGTGACAGCAAAATGACGTGAACTACGTTGAATAAGCCTTACACCGAGATTTTCTTCTAAATTATAAACACGTCGACTCAATTTTGATTTGGGAATGTCGGTTGCTCGTTCGGCAGCGCTAAAACCACCATGTTCGACAACAAGGGCAAAGCAATAAAAATCATCTAAATCTGAAAGCATGGATTCATTCCATATATGCGACGTTTTGTTAAAAAATACATTATTGTTCTGAATAGTCAATTGAGTTGCTGTGTTTTCTCAAAAATCTAAGGTTGTTATATGTAGTAATGAATAAACAGGGCTATTTAAAAATCTAAAAGCAATGGTTAAACTTATGTTTTATAGCGCGTAATACTTAAGGTTGACATGGCTTATACAACAATTGAACTTCAAGATCCTCAAGAAAATGTACAGTGCCCGCATTGTCAACATGCTGTTATCGACTGGAATGAAGAGCAATATATTCAACCTTGTGAGCATACATTGTTTGTTGCCATGGACTTGGGATTTGAATTTATTTCGGATGAATTTGAAGCAACTATGCCTCGCACAGTAGATGAAATTCATGCAGATGATGAAAACTCGGATGTGTTTACTGAGATTACACGTTCTGATTTACCTCAGTTTAAAATTTATAAAGTTGCATTGGGTGTCGAAAACCTCAATCGTTATATTGGTTTCCAATCATAATTTTTTTAATCACACGCATATGGTGAAAAGACTTGGGGTTTCCTTGAGTCTTTTAATTTCATTGTATTTTGATATTGATTGCAAAGTTCTAAGTTTGTGTTAATTCATGATAAGTTCAATGCTTTGCATAAAGAAATCACGGCTATTATAAAATGCACTTATGGCTATAAACATCTGATCTACTTTTGGATTGGTTCGTGTTTTATCGATCAACTTCACCTTAGATCCAAGTGAATTCTATCTAACCCACTTGGATTTCAGCATTAGGATGACTCAACCTGCTTTTTTTAGGGGTTGCAATTAAATATGCTAATGTCAAAGGACCGAGACGACCCGCAAACATCAGTATCATGAGCATATATAAACTTGCAGGTTGTAATTCTGAAGTAATACCTCTAGATAATCCGACTGTACAAGCCGCGGAAACAGCTTCAAATAGTAAATCTAGAAAACGTTTATTAGGCTCTAAAATTAACAGCGTAAAGAAACCAATGAAAATGAGCATAGCAGTTATGCTAATGACCGCAAGAGCTTTATAGGTGACCGTTGCGGGAATCGAGTGTTTAAAAACAGTGACTTCGTCAGCTCGTCTCAAAAACGTGATCACACTCAATACAACAATAATAAATGTACCTACTTTAATACCACCAGCAGTACTTAAAGATCCGCCTCCAATAAACATTAATAGCATAGTCACCAAGGTTGCTGGATCACTCATACTGGCCATATCAATACTATTAAATCCAGAGGATCGTGGTACTGTGGCATGAAACCAAGCATTTAATGCTTGGTCTCCAATTGACATTGGGGCGAGGGTCAATGGATTATTTGCTTCTAAACACCAAATCATAATAAAGGCAAATAGATTGAGTCCCGCGATAGTAGAAAGAATCAGTTTGCTGTTGGTTGAGAGTTTTTTCCACTTATGAGCGCGTTTGATATCCATAAGTACCACAAAACCTATTCCACCAATGATATACAACATGCTGATGGTCAGAGTTACAGCATATTGGCCTGAAAAACTCATTAAACTGTCTGGAAAAAGAGAGAAACCACCATTATTAAATGCTGAGATACTGTAAAAGGCTGCATAAAACAGGGCATCACTAAAATCGTAGTATTGAAGCCACGTAAATGTCAGGATGAATGTTCCAATCCCTTCGAAAAATAGAGAATACAATAAGACGGCTTTAACAGTGAACGAGGCCCTTGCTAAACTGGTTTGACCAATTGTTTCTTGAGCCATCACTTGTTGCTTTAAACCAAGTTTAGTGGAAAGGCTCAAAGCAGCCAAAATTGCGAAAGTCATGAATCCTAAGCCACCACATTGGATGAGTAGCATAATGATGAATTGACCAAAAGTCGTATATGCCTCGCCAATATTGACCACAGAAAGTCCCGTAATTGTCACAGCAGACGTGGCGGTAAATAAAGCTTCTAGCCAAGAGACATTTCCTTCGTGTGCAAAGGGAAGTTTTAGCAGTAATGTTCCAATGATAATAAAACTGAGAAAGCCCAAAGCAAGCAAACTTGGTGGACTCAAATTAATACTTTGCGTTTTTTTATTGATCAATTGATCATAAAATTTCATCATTTCGAAATAAATCTCGATGAGAGTTTACGTAGAAGATTGACAGGACCTTCAATAATTAAAATGTCATTTTTTTGCAGCAATGTACCAGGTGCGATGTCATAAATTACATGTGTGCCACGTTGTAATAGTAATGTTTGTACGCCGTCGCTGTGCTCCATGATATCTTTAAATTCTACACCTTGTAGTTTTTCACTCACTTCCACTTTGACAATATAACGGTCATCATTCAACGCCATATAGCGTCTGACCATTGGATAGCTTAATGATTGTGCAACGCGAATCCCCATGTCCTCTTCTGGATGAATAATTTGACCAATACCGAGATGCGTCAAAATCATATGATGGGCTTTCGATTTTGCTTTTACTAGGATTTTTTCTACGCCTAAATTTTTGAGGTTGAGGACACATAGAATACTGGCTTCAATATCTTCTCCAATTGCGACAACGACGGCATCGCAATTCTGTACATTCAGTTCTCGAAGTACATGTTCATC
The DNA here is from genome assembly GCF_056779975.1 of Acinetobacter sp. ANC_7511. Taxonomy (NCBI): domain Bacteria; kingdom Pseudomonadati; phylum Pseudomonadota; class Gammaproteobacteria; order Moraxellales; family Moraxellaceae; genus Acinetobacter; species Acinetobacter sp. ANC_7511. The sequence continues at coordinate 160,565 of NZ_JBWYIY010000001.1, read as the reverse complement.
TGTGGCATCGGCGATGACAGCATGACTGATGTTATCAGAGATATTTTCAACGTATTTTTTTTCAGTATCGATTCCAATCACATCATGTTTTAATTGAGTGAGTTCTAATGCAACTGTACCACCAAAGCTGCCTAAGCCAATTACTGCAAATAGCGCCATTGAATATCCTAAAATTTTAAAGATCAGAAAGTAATGATTTGATTTTAATTTCGCTTCGATTGAGTTTATCTTGTTGATCTGAGTTGATTCAATTCATTTGTTGAGGATTATTTGTGATCACTATAAAAATAGTAAATCGTAATTGAAATCAATGTCCATGAAAGTGCTAAGTAAATATAAGTTAAATGAATATGATCGATCATAAAGTTAGCATGAACGAAACTTGTCATGAGCACAATTGCCATCATATATATCAACGTCATACGATAACGATAAATAGGTGCTAATCCCAACATGATATAGGGTAGTGCTGCATAACCTAAAAAAATAAAAACTTCGAGGAATTTGCTTACGGTGGTAACTTCAGGATATAGATATTTCGAAATAAACAGAATTGCGGAAAAGATGATCCACATGAGAAAAGGAATTACTACAAAACTGAACCATATTTGCATGATTTATCTTAATATCTAAAATTTTAAAGTGATCGTTTTTTCTATCTTTCGATTTTAATTGTATATCAATTATTGAATTAAAAAAGCCTGTCAAAATGACAGGCTGTATTGATTTTATTTGAGGAAACGTTGATAACCAAGATTATTGGTAATTTCTTGGTATGGATAATTGATACTTTCTAATGTTTCAACTAAACCATCAGGGTTTTGTTGTGCATCTTCAGCTTCGAGTCCAACCAATACACGACCTTCAGCCGCACCATGATTACGATAATGGAACAGGGTAATGTTATGCATTGGACCAAGACGTTCCAAGAATGTTAATAATGCACCTGGACGTTCAGGAAATTCAACGCGGAATAAACGTTCATTTTCAATATCAGCATGACCACCGATCAGGTAGCGAATATGTAATTTGGCAACTTCATCATCAGATAAGTCATCCACATCGTACTGAAACTTTAATGTCTCGAATATTTCTTGACGTTCTTTTTCGCCGCTTTTTAAACTAATTCCAACAAATACCTGCGCTGCAGTCGCACTACTTGCACGGTAGTTGAATTCAGTAATATTTCGACCTTGAAGGGCACGACAGAAATTGAGGAATGCACCTTTTTGTTCAGGAATCGTGACGGCAAAAATAGCTTCTTTACGTTCACCTAATTCAGTTCGTTCTGCAATATAACGTAAACGGTCAAAGTTCATATTTGCACCGCATACAATTGAAACGATGTTTTTACCTTCTAAGCCGTGCTCAGCCACATATTTTTTTATACCAGCAAGTGCCATCGCACCTGAGGGCTCAACAATACTACGGCATTCATCATAGGTGTCTTTAATTGCTGCGCATATTTCATCAGTATTCACAAGAACAACTTCTGGTTCTACGATTGGACCTGAATTGTCAGATTTTTGCAGACGAATCACTTCAAAAGGTTTTTCACCGATTTGCGCCACGGCTGTACCATCGGCGAATAAACCAACTGAAGGAAGAATCACACGTTCATTTGCTTCTAAAGCAGCTTTTAAACAAGCTGACTCGTCATATTCCACAGGAATAACTTTGACATGCGGTGCTACATCACCAAGGTAAGCAGCAACACCTGCAATCAAACCTCCACCACCAACGGCAACAAATACATAATCCACATCTCGCCATTGACGTAAAATTTCATTGGCAATTGTACCTTGACCAGCCATAACGAGTTCATCGTCATAAGGCGGAATAAAAGTCATTCCTTCTTCTTGCGCACGTTGAATTGCGTATTTATTTGCGATGTCAAAAGAATCACCATGAAGTACGACTTCACCACCCAAACGCTTTACAGCTTGGACTTTAATGTCTGGTGTTGTCTTAGGCATCACAATAATCGCGCGAATTCCTAATTTTTTTCCTGAGAGTGCTACACCTTGAGCATGGTTACCAGCAGAAGCGGTAATGACACCTCGTTCTAGTTGAGCTTTAGGAAGTTGGCTGATTCTGTTATAGGCACCGCGGAGTTTGAAGGAGAATACGGGTTGTAGGTCTTCACGTTTAAAACGAATATTATTGTTAAGACGTTCACTAATTCGTGGTGCCGCTTCGAGTGGGGTTTCGATAGCAACGTCGTATACCGTTGCTTGTAAAATTTGTCGAACCAAACGAGACAGCATGTTAATTTTCCATCTAACAGTTTAAAATAGGCGCTTATTGTAACAAACCATAAGGCTTAGCGGTTTAAAATAACTGCAAAAGTCCAAATTAGTTGAGTGAAGTCATGAGTCTATATGCAACCCAAGATGAGAAAAAACAAGCAGCAGCACAAGCAGCTTTAAAACACTTACCGAAAGGGGGCATTTTAGGCGTAGGCACAGGCAGTACTGTTAACTTTTTGATTGATTTACTTCCTGAACTTCAATTAGAAGCTGCAGTTGCAAGTTCGGAAGCGACTGCGCAGCGTTTGAAGAAGCTGGGTATTGAAGTGGTAGATATGAACTCAGTGGGTGGTCTTGATGCATATGTAGATGGTGCAGATGAGATTGATCGTCATATGCACATGATCAAAGGTGGTGGTGCGGCATTGACACGTGAAAAAATCGTGGCATCGATTGCAAAAAAATTCGTCTGTATCGTAGATGATTCTAAATGGGTAGATCAGTTGGGGCGTGATTTTCCACTTCCTGTTGAAGTGATTCCAATGGCACGTTCTGCTGTTGCTCGTAAAATTGTCTCTTTAGGTGGCGACCCAGCGTACCGTGAAGGTGTAGTGACCGACAATGGTAACGTGATTTTAGACGTGCATAACTTAAATATCTTAAATGCACTTGAGCTTGAAAAAACATTGAATGATATCCCTGGTGTGGTATGCAACGGTATCTTTGCTTTGAATAAAGCAGACATTGCGATTGTTGCGACCAACAACGGTATTGAAGAGCGTACAGCGATTTAATTTTAACTCCTTGACGAGCTAGTCTCCCTAAACTCCCTCTTTTTAAATAGAGGGGCTTTTCTTCCCCCTTTCTTAAAGGGGGAGATGGGGATTTAATAATTAAAGAATAACAATGACTTTATCCGACCTTCCTGATATTGAAATCACCAAAAGTATTCGATCGAAAAGACTACGTCTACGTATAGATGGAACGTCAATTCGTGTGACTGCGCCATGGTTTTGTACCCATAAACAAATACAACAGTTTGTTCAAGATTCAGAAGCTTGGATCGTTCAAACTTGGCAGGCACAACAAAGTAAAATTCAACAGATTGATCGCGTTTTACCTTTATCTTTACAGTTATTTAATTTAGAAAATTCTATTAAAATTCAATATATTCAGCAGAAATTAAACTATAAGTTTGATTCAGTGATGAATGAGCTGAGTGTGAGTGATCGTCAGCCTCAACAATATTTAAAAGCCTTTGTTATTGATTATGCTAAACAGCATCTGCCTGTATATCTGGCTCAAGTATCTGATCAGTGTGGTTTAGCTTATCATGGCTGTAAGATTCGTCAGCCAAAAACGCGGTGGGGAAGTTGTACAGCACGTCATGACATTATGTTGAATAGTGCTTTGGTGCTTTTTCCTCAGGAAATAACACGCTATGTTTGTGTGCATGAATTAGCACATACAAAGCATTTTGATCATAGTGCTCAGTTTTGGGCGGAAGTGGCGAAGTATGATCCAGATTTTAAACTTAACCGAAAAAAATTAAAAATAACGCCGTTGCCACATTGGTGGATGCATAATTAATTATTATGCTGGGATTGCTTTGTCGATATTAAAAAATCAATTGTTTAGCGCTAGTCAATTAGTCTGATCTGGCGACTGGTATTCTAAATTTTGGCTATCATGATTGCTCTGTTTGGTTAGTTTGTCTCTAATATGCTCATAAGACGAATTGGTGTGTGTTTTTTTGATTCTAATTTTGTCTGTACCTGCTTTAATGCTTTATAGCATCCTCATGTATATTCTACTGAACCCGAGTAATCCTATTCACTTTCATTGGACAAACTATTTATCGCTTTTTGGCGGGGCTATAGCGTGGTTGATATTATTGATCATGGCAATTTTATAGATAAATCAAAAAAAAAGATTTCTAAATTGCTTTCCGTGAGTGGAGGGTTATGTTCGGTATGGGGAGTAACTCCTTTTGTTGTGAAACAGGATCCGATCGTATTTCTTGCTCTCCCAGGGTTTATATTTGCACTGTATTTATGCTATTTGAGTTGGCAGGTAAATCAAAGAAGTCACATGATAGACTTTATTAGATGCTTAACAGAACCATCTAAATTATTAAACTTATAAAATAACAGCATTCCCATATGAAAGGGTTCAGAAAGTCACAAGTTCCTGTCATACTACTGCCTGTAACGAATACAGTCATTTAGAGGTAGATATCGTGATTTCAGTTGGTATTGTTGGTGGTACAGGATATACAGGCGTTGAACTTTTGCGTCTTTTGCTGCGACACCCAAATGTTCAAGTGAAAGCACTGACTTCTCGTACTGAGGCTGGTCGTCGTGTCGATGATATGTTTCCAAGTTTACGTGGTCATACCGATCTAGAGTTTTCAGATTTAAGCTTAGATTTATTAAAGTCTTGCGATGTTGTGTTTTTTGCGACACCACATGGTGTAGCGATGAAACACGCTGAAGAATTAGTAGCAGCGAATACAAAAGTAATCGATTTAGCCGCTGACTTTCGTTTGCAGGATTTAGCGCAATTTGAAAAATGGTACGGTATGGAGCATGCTTGTCCAGATCTACTTAAAAATTCAGTGTATGGGCTTTCTGAGCTCAATCGTGAAAAAATTAAACAAGCTCAAGTGATTGGTAATCCTGGTTGTTATCCAACGACAGTTCAAATTGGTTTGGCGCCTGTACTGAGATCTTCAGAAGTATTGGTAAAACCTGAAAGTATTATTATTGATGCAAAATCTGGTGTATCTGGAGCTGGACGCAAAGCAAGTTTAGGCATGATCTATACTGAAAATGCTGATAACTTCAAAGCCTACGGTGTTGCAGGGCATCGCCATCATCCTGAAATTGTTGAAGCGCTTGAAAATATATCGGGACAGAAAGGTGTATTTGACAATATCCTTTTTGTTCCGCATTTGGTGCCGATGATTCGTGGCATGTTATCTACAATATATATCGACTTAACAGAAGCAGGTCAGCAAGCCGATTTGCAAGTAATTTACGAACAGTTCTACCAAAACGAGCAGTTTGTTGATGTTATGCCGGCAGGAAGTTCACCAGAAACTCGTTCTGTTCGTGGATCAAATGATTTACGTATTGCGTTGTATAAACCACAACCAACAAAGTTAGTCATTTTAGTTGCCCAAGATAACTTGGTGAAAGGTGCAGCAGGACAAGCTGTTCAAAACATGAATTTAATGTTTGGATTTGCGGAAAATGCAGGCCTTAACGTGATTGGTTTATTACCATAAAAAACCTTTTTTGACTTCACACACATTTAACTTTGCAGTTAAATGTGTGTTTTGATTTTATAAATTAGAGATGACGATGCAAAACTCAGAATCAAATAATACGTCACAGCATAAAGATGAAAAAAATATCGGTTTTTTTCAATCGAATAAACCCCTTATGGCGGGTGGAATCATCTTATGTGCAGGCAGTTTACTTCTGGGCTATACGGTTGGTCATCGTCAAGGTCTAACTGTAGTTGGTTATGATGCTGACGCGGAACAATTGGTTGAAGTTGTCGAAAAACAAAAAAAAGAATTATCTGAGCTGAATAAGAAATTAAATACCTCAGTTCAAGAACGTGATGTTGCTGTAACTAACTCAAATGATATGTATGCTGCATTAAATCAAGCCAACGCTGAAAAACTTCAAATTGAAGGTCAGAGTGCGATTTTCCGAGAAGTGCTGAGACAACGTGGTGGATTAAGTTTAACAGTGCAAAATTTAGCTGTTAAGTCGCTTCCAGAAAATGTATATGAATATCAGGTTGATTTAGTTCAAGTCAGTTCGAATAAACGTAAAGCATCTGGTGAAATTGAAATCAGATTAATTCAAGGTACGGAAGTCTTGGTTGTTCCAATTTCAGAAAAATCATTCAATTTCGACCATTATCAGCGATTAACTGGTCGTTGGACGATGCCAAAAGGCTTTACGCCCCAATTTATTGAAATCCGTGTAAAAGGCTCAAGTGCTCAAACCAAGCGCTTTAGTTGGCAACGTGGTGAAGCAATCGAATCAACTGCTGCATTTGCAGCTGAAGTACCGCAAGCTGCGGCAAATTCTCAATAATAGATTATAGAGTGCTATGCGAAGTAATAAACGTCATAAATGTCTCAATGACATTAAATTATCATTTCAACAATCTGGATTGGTGGATTGGCACTTCAATCCACGATTGAGTGATGCACAAAATGATGAAGCCGATGGCGATTTAGCTGTAGCAACAGCACCACCGCAATTTAAGCGACCTCCCTTATACAATGTGGTATTGTTGAATGATGATTACACGCCAATGGATTTTGTAATTGAAATTTTACAACAATACTTTGCATTGAATCTTGACCAAGCTACCGAAGTAATGCTAACAGTACATTATCAAGGGAAAGGTATCGCAGGTGTCTATCCTAGAGACATTGCTGAAACCAAGGCGAATCAAGTCAACAATTATGCGCGCTCTCAAAGTCATCCATTGCTTTGCCAGATCGAGCCACAAGAATAAGGGGATCACATGCTCAGTCGTCAATTAGAAGTATCACTGCGTTTGGCTGTTAGCATGGCTCGTCAAAAGAGACATGAGTTTCTTACAGTTGAACATTTGTTACTCGCACTTTTAGATAATGATTCTGCCGTGAATGCACTAAAAGCCTGCGGTGCAGAAATTGTCAGTTTGCGTAAAGAACTTGAAGAGTATGTAGAGCAACATACGCCTAAATTAGGCGATAATGCTGAGCAAGCGCCTCATCCTACAGAAAGCTTTGATCGTATATTGCAACGTGCAATTTTCCATGTTCAGTCTAGTGGTGGAGATCGGACAGTTGAAGGTGCAGATGTACTGGTTGCAATGTACTCAGAAAGAGATTCATTTGCGGTTTATTTGCTAAAACGCCACCAAATCAATCGTCTTACTTTAACTCAATATCTTTCACACGGTGCGCGTAAGGAAGATGTTCCAGCTGAAGAAGAAACGGATGACTTAGATGGTGAAAACTCAGCCTCAGCAAATGCAGGTCCATTAGAACTTTATACCCTAAATCTCAATGCAGAAGCTTTAAAGGGTAAAACCGATCCTTTGATTGGTCGTGAAAAAGAAATTGAGCGTGCAGCTCAAATTCTATGTCGACGTCGTAAAAACAATCCGCTTTTGGTGGGTGATCCAGGTGTGGGTAAAACATCCATAGCAGAAGGTTTGGCTTGGCTGATTGTTAACAATAAAGCACCAAAGCCACTGCTGAATGCGGAAATCTATAGTTTAGATATCGGTGCACTTGTTGCAGGTACAAAATACCGTGGTGACTTTGAGAAACGATTAAAGCAATTGTTAAATGCCCTAAAGAAGAAGCCCGAAGCAATTTTGTTTATTGATGAAATTCATATGATCATTGGTGCAGGCTCAAGTATGGGTAGCACTATGGATGCATCGAATTTAATCAAACCTGCATTGGCAAATGGTACTTTACGTTGCATTGGCTCAACAACGTTTCAAGAATATCGTCAAGTTTTTGAAAAAGATCATGCATTATCACGCCGTTTCCAAAAAATTGATGTTAATGAGCCATCAATTAATGAAACAATTGATATTCTTCGTGGACTCAAGTCTAAATTTGAAGAATTTCATAAAGTTCAATATGATGATGCAGCTCTTGTTTCTGCAGTTGAGTTATCGGCTAAATTTATCAATGATCGCTTCCTCCCAGATAAAGCGATTGACGTAATAGATGAAGCAGGGGCACAACGACGTTTGAGAGCTGATCAAGATAACACTTTGATTACAGTTGAAAATATTGAAGATATTGTTTCGAAAATTGCACGAATTCCACCTAAAACTGTGTCTAAAGATGATAAATCTGTACTTGAGCACTTAGAGCGTGATCTTAAACGAGTTGTATTTGGTCAAGATGAGGCGATTACCGCATTATCCTCTGCAATTAAATTGTCACGAGCTGGGCTTAAAGCACCAGATAAGCCAGTTGGTAGTTTTGTATTTGCAGGACCTACTGGTGTAGGTAAAACTGAGGTAACAAAACAACTTGCAAAACTACTCGGTGTTGAACTAGTCAGATTTGATATGTCTGAATATATGGAACGCCATGCGGTTTCACGTTTAATTGGTGCACCTCCAGGTTATGTTGGTTTTGATCAAGGTGGCTTACTGACTGACGCAATACATAAAAATCCACATTGTGTATTGTTATTGGATGAGATTGAAAAGGCACATCCTGATGTGTTTAATTTATTGCTGCAAGTCATGGATCATGGTTCATTAACTGATAATAATGGTCGTAAGTCAGACTTCAGAAATGTCATTATAGTGTTAACAACGAATATTGGCGCTGAAAGTATTTCCCGTACAAGTATTGGTTTTACAGAGCAAGATAATAGTCGTGATAATCAGGAAGCAATGAAGAAGGCATTTACACCAGAGTTTAGAAACCGCTTAGATGGGGTTATTCAATTTAAAGCTCTACCTACGACAGTAATCGATTCTGTAGTAGATAAATTCCTTACAGAACTTCAAGCTCAACTTGATGACAAAAAAGTTGTTGTAGAAGTAGATCAGTCTGCACGAGATTGGTTAAGTGAAAATGGTTATGATCGTCTGATGGGTGCTCGTCCAATGCAGCGTTTGATTCAAGAGCATTTGAAAAAGCCGCTTGCTGAAATGATTTTATTTGGTGAGCTGGCTGAAAACGGCGGTAATGTAGCAGTAACAGTTAAAAAAGAAGATGGCAAAGCTGTTGGATTAAAGTTGGAAGTATTTGAAGATTCTGCAGCTGAACCAGCATAGTGTGTTATTAATTGTATTAAAGCCCGTTTATTTAAACGGGCTTTAATTTTTGGGTGAAAGTATGGACATACAAGTTACAAAAGTAATATCTACGACAGCTTTATTTTTTCTGACTGCACTGATGGAAATATTAGGGTGTTACTTTCCATATTTGATCCTAAATCAAGGGCGTGCGCATTGGTTGTGGCTACCCACTTTTGTCGCACTCGCTGCTTTTGTGTGGTTATTGACTTTGCATCCAGCAGCATCAGGTCGAATATATGCTGCATATGGAGGTATTTATATTTGTTCGGCATTGTTGTGGTTAAAGTTTGTGGATCAAATGGATCTTACTAAATGGGATATCATTGGTGGCGGAGTGGTTATTTTCGGGGCGCTGATTATCATTTTACAGCCACAAGGCTTAATTCGGTGAGTTGTTATAGGAGAAAGTCTATTTAATTAAATTAATAATAAATCGACTTTGAATATTTTTGAGAAAAATTTAGAAGCCTATTTAATAAAATTTACATAAAGGCTTTTTAAATTGGCATGAAATAGGCATATATTTTCCGCCTATAATTTTGAAATACTTCAGAGTTTCATCATTATTCGACAACAAACGATGTAATTAGAATAAGGATTTTTCATTTGTCTACAACATATTCCAAGCAAGAAAAAACCAGCCGTATCAAAGGAATTATTGGTGCAGCTTCAGGTAATTTAGTTGAATGGTTCGATTTTTATATTTATGCAGTATTCGCTGTATATTTTACCCAAGCTTTAACTGCGCCAGATATGGATAGTTCTACCCAAGCCATCTATGTGTGGGGTGTATTTGCAGCAAGCTTTTTTATGCGACCCATCGGTAGTTGGCTTTTTGGTCGAATTGCAGATAAACACGGTCGAAAAAAATCAATGGTCATCTCAATTATATTGATGGCTATAAGTTCTTTCATGTTTGCAGCGTTACCAACGTATGAGCAAGTGGGTATGGCTGCACCGTTTTTATTATTAATGGTTCGATTGCTTCAAGGCTTATCCGTTGGTGGTGAATATGGTGCTGTGGCGACTTATATGAGTGAATTGGGTTTAAAAGGTCAACGTGGCTTTTTTTCATCATTTCAATACGTAACGCTCACGGGTGGTCAACTCCTTGCAAGTTTATTGGGTGTAATATTCTTAGCTTTTATGTCTGAACAGCAGCTTTATGATGGGGGATGGCGAATTCCATTTATTATTGGTGGTGTTGCAGCAATTTTATCTTTATTAGCGAGAAGTAGATTAGAAGAGACTTTATCCAGTGATGAAAGTGATAAAGAAGATTCTGGTACACTTCGTGAGCTTTTTAAAAATCACTGGAAAACTTTCCTTTTGGTAGTTGGTTATACTTCAGCAGGCTCTCTTAGTTTCTATGTGATTACAGTTTACTCAAAAACTTACCTTACCAATATTGGAATAGATCCTAAAACGGTAGGGTTGATGATGACAGCCTGCATTTTTGTACTCATGGTGGCGCAACCATTCTTTGGTGCATTGTCAGATCGTATTGGTCGCAGAAATTCTATGCTGTTATTTAGTGGTCTGATGGCTATATTTATCTATCCAGTCATGGCAATTGGGATGAGATATTTCAGCGAAACTCCATTCATTGTAGCGATGCTACTGATTTTCCTGATGCTATTGCTTAGTTTGTATACCTCTATTGGCGGTATTGTAAAAGCTGAAATGTTCCCTCCGCATGTTCGTGCGTTGGGTGTAGGTTTCTCTTATGCGATAGGTAATGCCGTATTTGGTGGTTCTGCACCTTCTGTTGCCTTGCAGTTTAAGGCCGCAGGAATTGAAAATTCATTTTTTATTTACGTGATCATTATTTTAATCGTATGTTTCTTTTGTAGTTGGCAACTTCCCAAAGAACCTAAATATTTAAAAGATGATCATTAAGATTTAGAAAATAAAAAAGCACCCGAGGGTGCTTTTTTAGTGGATGAAATTAATCTTTTTTTAAGCTTTCATTGATGAGGAACTCAACAAGTGCTTTTTGAGCGTGAAGGCGGTTTTCAGCTTCATCCCATACCACAGCATTTTTGTGATCGAGCATATTTTCTGAAATTTCTTCACCGCGATGGGCAGGTAAACAGTGCATAAATAAACAGTCTGGATGAGCAAGATCCATTAGACGTTCATTGACTTGAAAATCAGCAAAAGCTTTTTCACGAATTTTTTGCTCTTCTTCTTGTCCCATGCTGGCCCAAACATCAGTAACGATAAGGTCGGCATTCACTGCAGCATCTTCAGCAGAGTCTACAACTTCGGCGCAGTGCGCGAATTCAGAGAGAAATTCAGGTTTTGGTTCATAACCTTTTGGTGATGCAATCTTAAGTTTAAAGCCCCACATATGTGCAGCTTCGATATATGAGTTACACATATTATTACCATCACCAATCCACGCAACGGTTTTGCCTTGGATAGCGCCACGGTGTTCTACGAATGTTTGAACATCAGCAAGCAATTGGCAAGGGTGGTGATCATCGGTCAGTGCATTAATAACTGGGACTTTAGAATATTCTGCAAAACGTGTGACAATATCGTGGCCAAAAGTACGAATCATCACAATATCAAGCATGCTTGAAATAACGCGAGCTGAATCTTCAATCGGTTCGCCGCGACCTAATTGCGTATCCCGGGACGAGAGGAAAATTGCGCTACCACCAAATTGGGTCATACCAGCTTCAAAAGAAACACGGGTACGTGTGCTCGATTTTTCAAAAATCATTCCCATTACTTTACCAACAAAGGGTTGGTAGACTTCATGATTATGCTGCATGCGTTTTAATTCTATAGCACGATCAATAATGCGATTTAATTCTGCAGTTGAAAGGTCACGTAAAGTAAGAAAATGTCGTAGAGCCATGGTTACTCCACAATCATTGTTTCGTCAAAATAGTGAATGAGACGACCAATAATTGTTGGTTGATGAAAAAAAACGAGAATCGACTAATATACTATATGTAAAGAGAATTGCAAAAAAACTAGACTTTTTGGTGCCCATCTAGGAAGCGATCGACAGAATAGCTGATGTATTCGATGGTTTCTTGATCGGTTTCAAGTACTGGTATCCCCATTAAAATTTTCCATTCTAAATTTCTTAAGATTCCAAAATATAATTGAGCAGAAAATAAAGGATTTTCACATTTTAACACACCAAGTTTATGCGCATTTTCTAATGCATTTGCGATCGCTAACTGGATATGTTTAGGGCCTTTTTCGTGCAAATAAAGAGCAAGTTCTGGATTTTTTTGGGATTGCTCAATCACGAGGCGCATAAAGGCAGTATGATCTTCTTTTTTAATGTGGCGATGAAAGTTAAGTAGTGTATGTATCAGATAAGATCTAAAATCGCCATGATCTGGATCATATGCAACACAGATATCTTTAAAAAAGAGTTCACGTCGATAATCACATATAGCAGTAAAAAGGCCTTCTTTGCCGCCAAAATATTTATAAATAGATGCTTTGGAGCCTCCAGCATGTTGAACAATATCATCCAAAGACACAGCATCGTAGCCACGTTCCAAGAATAGCGTATTGGCGCTTAGCAATAATGCTAAACGTCGTTCTTGACCACGGCGAGTATGGGGCATATCACAACCAGAAGTTTCAATATGCGGAAATGGATGTTGCATGCAGTAACAATAGCGAAAAATGAAATTGAAGATGGAGTATAACAAATTAAAGCACTTAACGCCTGACACTCAAAATAATAACAAAATCAAAAAATGAATGATAATTCATTTTTATATGACTAAAGTTTTAGAGCAAAAATACTAAACGGTCATATATCAAACTAAATTTATAGATATACTAAAAACTCGATAATTATAGTAAACACTGTGGAAAGGAATATGACAGAACAATCGTCTGCAGGCTTAAGATTTAGACAAGCATTAGAAGTGGAAAAGCCATTACAAATCATCGGAACTGTAAATGCATATGCAGCAATGATGGCAAAACAAGTTGGCTATAAAGCAATTTATCTATCAGGCGCAGGTGTTGCAAACTATTCCTATGGTCTTCCTGATTTGGGAATGACGAGTTTAGATAATGTGCTTGAAGATGTTCGTCGTATCACTGAACGTGTAGATACGCCTTTGCTTGTGGATATTGATACTGGTTGGGGCGGTGCATTTAATATCGCACGAAGTATCAAGCAAATGATCGCTGCTGGCGCTGCTGCTGTTCATATTGAAGACCAAGTTGCGCAAAAACGCTGCGGACATCGTCCGAATAAAGAAATTGTGTCACAACAAGAAATGGTAGACCGTATTAAGGCTGCTGTTGATGCAAAAACTGATTCTAATTTCGTGGTCATGGCACGTACGGATGCGCTGCAAAAAGAAGGGCTTCAAGCCGTCATTGATCGTGCATGTGCATGTGTTGAAGCTGGAGCTGATGCTATTTTTGCGGAAGCGATGACTGATATAACGATGTATAAAACAGTCTGTGATGCTGTAGGTGTGCCTGTGCTAGCGAATATCACTGAATTTGGTGATACCCCTTATTATACTACCGAAGAGCTAGCAGAACAGGGGATTTCAATGGTGTTATACCCATTGTCTGCGACACGTGCGATGCAGAAAGCAGCATTAGAAGTGATGCATTCAATTCGTAAAGACGGCACGCAAGTGAATGTTATTGATAAAATGCAACAACGAAAAGAATTATACGAGTTCCTTGATTATCATACTTTCGAAAACACACTAGATAAGCTATTCACTCAGGAGAAATAAAAAAATGGCTGAAGGAAAAGTATTGACTGGCGCAGGATTGCGTGGACAAGTCGCAGGTAAAACAGCACTTTCAACCGTTGGGAAAAGTGGTGCAGGCTTAACATATCGTGGTTATGATGTTCAGGATTTGGCGGAAAATTGCCAATTTGAAGAAGTTGCATATTTAATTTTCTTTGGTGAACTACCTACGGCGCAACAACTTGCGGACTATAAAGCAAAACTAAAATCACTGAGAGCATTACCACAAGCACTAAAAGAAGTGCTTGAGCGTATTCCAGCAGATTCACATCCTATGGATGTTATGCGTACAGGTGTTTCTATGTTGGGTAACTTAGAAACAGAACAGTCCTTTGGTGAACAGCAAGATATAGCTGATCGTATTTTGGCAACATTGCCAGCCATTATTTGTTATTGGTATCGATATAGCCATGATGGTGTTCGTATCGAAGAAAATACTGATGACGACTCAATTGGTGCTCAATTCTTGCATTTATTGCGTGGCGAAAAACCTAATGAATTGCATGAACAAGTCATGAATGTTTCTTTAATTCTCTATGCAGAACATGAATTTAACGCTTCAACATTTACGGCACGTGTGTGTGCTTCGACGTTATCAGATTTACATTCGTGTATTACAGGTGCGATTGGTTCTTTGCGTGGTCCACTGCATGGCGGTGCAAATGAAGCGGCAATGGATATGATTGAGCAATGGAAATCTCCTGAAGAAGCTGAGCGCGAAATGCTGGGTATGCTCGAACGCAAAGAAAAAATCATGGGCTTTGGTCATGCAATTTACAAAGACAATGATCCACGTAATGGGATTATTAAGGTATGGTCTGAGCGCTTGGCTAAGGACGTAGGAGATACTGTTTTATATCCAGTATCAGTACGTTGTGAAGAAGTCATGTGGCGAGAGAAAAAATTATTCTGTAATGCTGATTTCTTCCATGCTTCTGCTTATCACTTTATGGGTATACCAACGAAGCTATTCACGCCAATTTTTGTGATGTCTCGTGTAACAGGATGGGCGGCACATGTGATGGAGCAGCGTGCGGACAACCGTATTATTCGACCAAGTGCAGATTACACAGGACCTGAATTACGCAAAGTTTTACCAATTGAACAGCGTGCTTGAAAAGCATAATAAAAAGCTCCTTCGGGAGCTTTTTATTATGTTGAGCAGAGTAAAATGGCATCTTGTTTTTCGTAGCCTGTTTCAGTAGGAATACCCATATAACTAATAACTGCAACGCGATAATTGGGGAAAGTGTGAGGAAATGCGTAAAGTTTTTTGATCTGAGGTAAATTACGATGATATCGAATATTCTCGAATTGTTGGCTTTTATGCATTGAAGGTTTAGAACGTTGGCTGAGTTGTACCTGAGATTGGAATTTACTTACTTTAATTTCAGGCACGTTTAACCAAAAATTTCCAGTCTGTTCTCTTTGTTTATTTAATTTTAGGTTAGCAGTCTTAGGGCTTAATGGCGCTGGTTTGACAAGGCGAGCTTGAATACTTTGAATTTTGCGAAGCGTATGCTGAGTTTCAGTAATGTGATTTCGGCTATTTAATGGGGTATAAATGGATTGAACCTCAATCGCTTTATGTGGGTTTCTGCTGTTGAGCAAATAATAATAAAGTGTTGGTAGTCGACCAGATTCATCATGGTAATGGCGTAAATAATATATTTTCTGATCTTTAATATCTGAACCTAGTACTTCTATTGTCTCCGGACCGCCGACTGTGGCAAAGGAGGGTGAAGAAATAAGGCAGAAGATGATACCTAGATAAGTTTTATGCTTTAAGTGATTATTGTTCATTTGGACTCATCTTTTTGTATTTTATATTGAGCATGATTTAAAATTTTAGAATTATGATGAAGAATAGGTTAATCAAATGTGTTGATTAACCTAAATCTAGAAGTTTACTCGGCAGTAGTGCTTACAACTTCATCTTCATCATCTTCAGCAGTATCCATTCCTAATTCTTTTAGCTTACGAGTCAAGGTATTGCGACCCCAACCTAAAAGCTCAGCAGCATGGCGTTTTCTTCCTCGAGTTTGTTGTAGTGCAGCATTAATTAAGGTGCGTTCAAACATAGGCGTGGCGATATCCAATAATTTCATTTCGCCATTTTTGAGTTTTTGTACAGCCCACTGACTAAGCAACTCATCCCAATGCTGAATAGCGATACGATCTGCTTGATTGTGTGGATGATTTGGATCATCAGATTTTTGGATTGGTAGTTGTTTTAACTCAGAAGGAAGATCTTCTGGGTAAACCTCTCTTCCAGTAATCATCACTGTCAGCCAGCGACATGTGTTTTCAAGTTGACGTACATTACCTTGCCAAGGCAACTGTTTCATGTATTCAATAGTTTCTGTACGTAAAATCTTTGGACTTACACCAAGTTCTTTACCTGCTCGTGCGAGAAAGTGTTGTGCGAGCATCGGAATGTCTTCCGAGCGGTGAGCAAGTTTAGGAATATGAATACGAATTACATTCAGACGATGATAAAGATCCTCACGGAAGCGTCCATCATGTACTAATTTTTCTAGATCTTGGTGAGTCGCAGCGACAATGCGGACATCAACACGCACTGGAATGTGTCCACCGACGCGATAAAACTCGCCATCAGCTAAAACACGCAATAAACGCGTTTGGGTTTCGAATGGCATGTCCCCAATTTCATCAAGGAATAATGTACCGCCATTGGCTTGCTCAAAACGACCTTGTCGCTGAGTATTAGCGCCAGTGAATGCACCTTTTTCATGACCAAATAATTCAGTTTCAATCAAATCTTTCGGAATGGCAGCCATATTAAGCGCAATAAATGGCTTGCTGCTACGTGGTGAATGACGATGCAATGCATGAGCGACTAACTCTTTACCTGTACCTGACTCACCATTAATTAATACCGTAATGTGTGATTGCGACAAACGTCCAATTGCTCGGAAGACTTCCTGCATTGCAGGAGATTCTCCAATGATCTCAGTTGATTGAATTGGCTGTACGGATGATTTCGCAGATTCTTGTTGTTGGAGCTTATTAATGTGCATGATGGCACGATTGACAAGTGCTAAAGCCTCATCAATATCAAATGGTTTTGGTAAATATTCAAAAGCACCCGTTTGATAGCTTGATACTGCTGACTCTAGATCCGAATGTGCCGTCATGATGATCACAGGTAGATCAGGATAATGACCTTTGACTTTAGCGAGAAAGGTAAGACCATCAATTCCTGGCATCCGTATATCTGTCAAAATTACATCAGGTGTATCATCAAGTAACTGATCCAGTGCAGATTGAGCTTCTTCGAAACTGGTAACATCTAAACCTTCTTCTTTAAATGTTTTTTCTAGAACCCAACGCATGGCGCGATCGTCATCTATTACCCAAATTTTATTTCGCGACATGGTTTAACTCCCAAGGTATATAAAGACTAAATACGGTTTTGCCTGGAACAGATTGGCATTCAATCATTCCATTGTGTTGATGCATAATATTTTGTGCGATGCTCAGACCTAAGCCTGTTCCTTTAGCGCGTCCTGTGACTAATGGATAAAATACGGACTCTAAAATTTCCTCTGGAACGCCAGGGCCGTTATCTTCGATATCAATTCGAACAGTTGAGCGATGTAAAGTTCCGTTAATCGTGACAAGGCGATGAATACGTGTACGCAGGGTTAATTCAGGTTGAGTGTCTTGAAAAAACTCTTTATTTTCAGTCATGGCCTGAATAGCATTTACACTGATGTTCAACATCACTTGAATAAGTTGATCCCGATCTGCTTCAACATCAGGTAAAGAAAGATCATAATCACGAGTAATTTTAATTTTCTTTTTTGTTTGGTTCACAATCAGAGAACGAACGCGTTCCAAAGGCTCGTGAATATTTACAGGTTCATAGCTTGGTAACTGCCGAGAACCGAGCATTGTGTCAGCAAGATTTCTCAGGCGATCTACTTCACTAATAATAATGTCCGTAAATTCTTTATATTCAGGATCATTTAAACTACGTGCCAATAATTGAGTTGCGCCACGTATGCCCCCTAATGGATTCTTAATCTCATGCGCGACACCTCTGATTAATTGGCGTGCGACCTGATGTTGTTGAATAAAATTTTCTTCTTTAGAAATTTTCAACATTCGATCAATTGGATTGAGTTCAATCAGAAGGAGGGGGTGATAACTTTTGCCAGTGTTAAGTTGGGCAACAGAATAGTCAACATGTACATCTTTAAAGTTCACAATAATAGTCGCTTCACGGCGGGTATAAGCTTGCCCCGTGAGTAATGTATTCGTGAGTGCTTCTTCTGTGTTAAATGAATCACCTGGAGATTGTAAAATACTGAGCACAGATTGACCTGATGCTCTTAATAAGCTGATATCAAAGAGTGCTTCACATGAGGAATTTAAATAAAAAATATTTAATTCACTATCGACTAAAAGTATCGCAGTGCTCAAGTTGTCTACGAGTAAACGGTAATCAATCGTTGGTTGTTGATTCATTAACCTCAAAATCCTGTCTTAAAATAGAGCAATTGCATCTATGAGTTTTTCCATCACTGCTCACAAAGAGGGAGTTATTTAATTTTAACGTCCTCAAATAAAGCAAAATATGAGCCAACTTTGTTTGAAATCGTTAAAAACAACTAAAATGAACTCATTTATTAAGAAAAAAAGCACGAAGCGATTGCAAAATATTCATGCAAAGTTGGGTTTATTTAATAATGCATCATATTGGTGCGATTGCAATATTTTTTAAAATTTATGGGAATATTTTGGTGCGTTATGCAAAGAGTGGGGTTTTCAACTGTTTTTATGAATTGAAAAGACATACAATACGCGGATTCTAGTGGAGCGCAGATTCATGAAATCCCCCAAAGTCGGTTTTGTTTCTTTAGGTTGTCCTAAGGCATTGGTAGATTCCGAGCGAATTCTTACTCAGTTAAAAACTGAAGGTTATGATGTAGCGTCGGATTATGACGGTGCTGATTTAGTTGTTGTTAATACCTGTGGTTTTATTGAATCTGCAGTACAAGAGTCATTAGACGCGATTGGTGAGGCGATGAGTGCGAACGGTCGCGTCATCGTAACAGGTTGTTTGGGTAAAGATGAAGAAAAAATTCGTCAAATGCATCCAAACGTACTTAAAGTTACTGGTGCAGCAGCTTATCAAGAAGTAATGGAAGCTGTGCATCAATATGTTCCTGAACCTCCTAAACATAATCCGTTTATTGATCTTGTGCCAGAACAAGGTATTCGATTAACACCAAAACATTATGCATATTTAAAGATATCTGAAGGCTGTAACCACCGTTGTACCTTCTGTATTATTCCAAGTATGCGTGGCGATCTCGTATCTCGCCCAGTTGGTTCTGTATTAGAAGAAGCGGCGGCTTTAAAACGATCTGGTGTAAAGGAAGTCTTGGTTATTTCTCAAGATACTTCGGCATATGGTGTAGATACAAAATACAAGCTTGATTTTTGGAATGGTCAGCCTGTAAAAACTAAGTTCTATGATATGTGTGAAGCATTAGGTCAATTGGGTATTTGGGTCCGTCTGCATTATGTCTACCCATATCCACATGTTGATGCGGTTATCGATTTGATGGCACAGGGTAAGATCTTGCCTTACTTAGATATTCCATTCCAACACGCTAGCCCTAAAATTTTAAAACTAATGAAGCGTCCAGCGCATAGTGAAAACACGCTAGAGCGTTTAAAAGTTTGGCGTGAAAAGTGTCCTGATTTAGTCATTCGTTCAACATTTGTTGTTGGCTTCCCGGGTGAAACTGAAGAAGATTTCGTGCAACTTCTAGATTGGTTGAAAGAAGCTCAGCTCGATCGCGTTGGTTGTTTTACATACTCTCCAGTTGAAGGTGCAACTGCAAATGATCTGCCAGATCATGTGCCTGAAGAAATTAAACAGGAACGCTACGAACGCTTTATGCAGGTTCAGCAAGAAATTTCTGCTGCAAAACTACAAAAGCGTATTGGTCAAACCATGACTGTGCTGGTTGATGATCTAGAAGAAGAGTTTCCAGTTGCAGTGGCGCGTTCTTATGCAGATGCCCCTGAAATTGATGGAAATGTCTTTGTGGAAGATATTGATAAGAGCATGATTAAAGCAGGTGATTTACTGGTTGTTAAAATCACTGATGCGGATGAATACGACCTTTATGCAGAATTGATTGAAATTAAAACCGCATAATTGTTTGAAGTAATACTTATAAATGAATTCGGATATTGGAGTTTGTGATGTTAGATTCTAAAAAACCACGCTTTGGTCGTATTCTGCTAAAACTTTCGGGTGAAGCGCTAGCAGGCAATAAAGATATGGGTATTGATGCACAAGTGCTTGATCAAATGTCTTTATCTATTGCTCACTTGGTTGGTCTAGGTGTGCAAGTTGGTATCGTTGTGGGTGGTGGTAACCTTTATCGTGGTAGCCAATTACAGCAAGATGGTTTGGTTGGTCGCGTAACAGGTGATCAAATGGGTATGCTAGCAACTGTGATGAACGGTTTGGCGCTACGAGATGCATTGGTACGTCGTAATATTAAAACCCGTTTAATGTCAGCATTACCAATCGGTACAGTTGTAGAATCATATTCTAGCCGTGATGCGATTCGTCATTTAAATAATGGTGAAGTTTGTGTGTTTGTGGCGGGTACTGGTAATCCATTCTTTACGACAGATACCGCTGCTTGCTTACGTGGTATTGAGATTGAGGCCAACTTAATTCTTAAAGCGACGAAGGTAGATGGTGTCTACAATAAAGATCCAAGCAAATACGAAGATGCTGTTAAATATGATGCATTAACATTTGACCAAGTCTTAGATGAGAAACTTGGTGTAATGGATTTAACCGCGATTTGCTTATGCCGTGACCATAATGTTCCACTTCAAGTATTCGATATGAATAAATCAGGTGCGTTATTGTCAGTGGTTATGGGTGAAAAAGAAGGTACTCACGTTACTAATTGATGTACGTGGCTTTCAAAGCTATTTATACTAAACACTATTTTGATTTAAATTTTGAGAATTAGGTAAGGAAGATCACATGATTAACGATCTTAAAAAAGATGCTGAAGAGCGCATGAATAAATCATTGGACTCATTAGAGCATGGTTTTGCTAAAGTTCGTACAGGTCGTGCACATCCATCAATTCTTAACGGCGTAATGGTTCCTTACTATGGCTCTGATGTGCCATTAAACCAAGTTGCTAACATTGGTGTTGAAGATTCGCGTACATTGCTTGTTCAACCTTTCGAGCGCACTATGGTTGCTGCAATTGATAAAGCAATTCGTGAGTCAGATTTAGGTTTGAACCCAATTACTGCTGATTCAATTCGTGTACCAATGGCGGCATTAACTGAAGAAACACGCCGTGATATGCAAAAAGTGGCACGTAACGAGGCTGAAAATGCAAAAGTTGCGATTCGTAATATTCGCCGTGATGTATTAGGTGATATTAAAGCGTTGCTGAAAGAAAAAGAAATTTCTGAAGACGATGAGCGTCGTGCTGGCGATGAAATCCAAAAAATCACAGATAAATTTGTTGCTGAAGTTGAAAAGCGTTTAGCAGCAAAAGAAGCAGAGTTGATGAAGGTCTAAGCTATATAATGACCATCTCAGCAGAGCTTCTGCCTCAACATGTTGCCATCATTATGGATGGCAACAATCGTTTTGCAAAAAAGAAACATCTACAAAAAGGTGATGGACACCGTGAAGGAAAAAATGTCCTTGATCCGATTGTAGAGCATTGTCGTAAAGTGGGTGTAAAAGCACTTACTGTTTATGCCTTCTCAAGTGAAAACTGGAATCGACCTCAATACGAAGTTGATTTGCTCATGAAACTGTTGGAAGAGACGATTAATGAACAAATTCCTCGAATGATAAAGTTTCAGATTGGGCTTAGATTCATTGGGGATCGCTCTCGTTTATCGCCAGAATTGCAACAATTAATGTTGCAAGCAGAACAAAGGACTGCTACTTTCACAGAAATGACGCTCACAATTGCTGTGAGCTATGGTGGAATGTGGGATATCGCACAAACTGCTAAAACAATCGCACAACTCGTCAAAGAACAAAAAATTGATGTTGATCAAGTTGATGTTGATTTGTTTGCTCAGCATGTCAGTTTAGGTGACTTACCTCCAGTCGACTTATTGATTCGTACTGGTGGTGATTATCGATTGTCTAATTTTTTATTATGGCAATCTGCATATGCTGAGTTGTATTTTACTGAGACGTTGTGGCCAGAATTCACAACAGAAGAATTGGATCATGCCTTTGGTGTGTTTTTAGGGCGTGAAAGGCGCTTTGGAAAAACCTCTGAGCAGGTCCAACAAGAGAAAATAGAGAACTAATAATGTTAGAGCGGATAATTACCGCATTGATTTTAGTGGCTGTAGTCTTGAGCTGTATGTTTGCAACTACATCCATTTATCCAATGTTAGCGTTAATGATTATCGCTGCCGGGGGGGCTGGCTATGAGTGGTTTAAACTCATGCCTCGTCAAACTGATCAAGTGAATAAATTTAAAGCAGGATGCTTTGGTGTAATCACTGCGGTATTTTCTGCAATTGCGCTTTATTTTGATGATCTAGTACTGCTGTTGTGGAGTGCTTCGATTATTACTTGGGTTATTACCATTTATTGGGTTAAGCAATATCCTCTTTATGATGCGTGGTATAACACTTCACTGAATTGGATTGGTGTAGTGATTATTAGCGCTGCAGTATCGGCAATATACGAAGTCTGGATAAGTTCACCTTGGTGGCTCATGTATCTATTCCTCTTAGTGTGGGGTGCTGATAGTGGGGCGTATTTTGTAGGTAGGAAGCTTGGTAAGCGTAAGCTTGCACCTGAGGTGAGCCCGAATAAATCTATTGAAGGGTTAATCGGTGGTGTAATTACAGTCATCATTGTTATCTTATTTGTACAATTTAACTATTTAGATTTAACCGCAGTAGAGCATATTCTATTTTTACTCCTATCTGTGCTGACAGTATTTAGCTCAGTTCAAGGTGATTTATTTGAATCAATGATTAAGCGTCGTGCAGGTATTAAGGATTCAGGTCGTATTTTGCCTGGTCATGGTGGTGTATTAGATCGCATTGACTCATTGCTTGCTGCCGCACCTATTTTTGCTGCGGGAATATTTGTTTTAAAACTTGTTGGTGTAGATTTATAGATGTCTCAATCAGTATGTATATTAGGTGTAACGGGTTCAATTGGACAAAGTACCTTAAAAGTCATTGATCGACATCCAGAGAAGTACAATGTTTTTGCGGTATCTGCATTTAGTCGTGTAGAGCAGTTAAGCGAAATATGTCAACAATATCATCCACAGTATGCTGTTGTACCTTCAGGCAAGGTGGATGAACTACATCAATTTTTCAAATTAAAAAATATCACTTCAACCGAAATTCTCTCTGATGAGTCGGGTTTAATCGCTGTTGCTGAGCATCCTCAGGTTGATATCGTGATGGCGGCGATAGTGGGTGCGGCAGGATTATTGCCAACACTCGCTGCTGTTCAAGCTAGTAAGCGTGTTCTTCTAGCAAATAAAGAATCGTTGGTGATGTCTGGTGACATCATGATGAAGGCCGCTAAAGAGAATAAAGCCTTATTATTACCTGTAGATTCTGAACATAACGCAATATTTCAGTGCCTGCCTCAAAATTATTTACAATTAGATACAGGTGGTAAACCCCAGTTAGGTGTTTCACAAATTTTGTTGACTGCTTCTGGCGGTCCATTTTTGCATCATACGCTAGATGAGCTCAGTAATGTGACACCTGCACAGGCTTGTAAGCACCCTAATTGGTCAATGGGACAGAAGATATCAGTTGATTCGGCAACGCTAATGAACAAAGGTCTCGAGTTGATCGAGGCCTGTCATTTATTTTCAATTCAAGAACATTTTGTTACAGTGGTTGTGCACCCACAAAGTATTATTCACTCAATGGTTCAGTATGTTGATGGTAGTACTTTGGCTCAAATGGGTAATCCTGATATGTGTACGCCGATTGCACATGCATTTGCATGGCCAGATCGGATTGAAACACATGTTCCTCCGCTAGATTTATTTCTAAACGATACGCTTAATTTTATGCAGCCTGATACTGTACGCTTTCCAGCGTTGCAATTGGCTCGTGAAGCAATGAAATCTGGAGGATTGGCGCCTGCGATCTTAAATGCTGCAAATGAAATCGCGGTTGAAGCATTTTTAAAAGATAAAATCAAATTTTTAGATATTCCTAAAGTTGTTGAATCCACTTTGAATCATGTTCAAAATTCAAATGCTGATTCTGTAGAGCTAATCTTAGAGACTGATGCGCTTGCACGTCGCTATGCTATTCAACTCACGAATTCACTGAGTACCTAAGATGAATATACTTTTCATTATCGTCGCGGCTATTTTGCTTCTAGGTCCATTGATTGCAATTCATGAATTTGGACATTACTGGGTAGCACGAAAACTTGGCGTTAAGGTTCTTGTGTATTCAATTGGATTTGGTCCAACAGTTCTAAAGTGGACCTCTAAAAAGTCAGGCATTCAATATCAGCTCTCTGCATTGCCTTTAGGTGGTTATGTAAAAATGCTAGATGAACGTGAAGGTAATGTAAGTGCAGAAGATTTACCTTATGCGTTTAATCGGCAATCCCCTTTAAAACGAATTGCAATCGTTGCTGCGGGACCACTTGTTAATTTAATTTTTGCTGTTTTACTTTTTTGGATTCTGTTCTTACCAGCTCAGGAACAATTAAACACTCGAGTTGGTAAAGTGATTGAAAATACGCCAGCCGCACAAGTAGAGATGCGTTCAGGTGATAAAATCATAGCAGTGGATGGAACTGCGACACCAACTTGGGAAAAATTGAATTATGCGCTGATTGATCGCGTAGGTGAAACTGGTACGATTCAAATTCAAGCTGATCGTGATGGTCAGGTACAAACTTTTAATTTACCGATTCAGCAATTTTTAAAAGATCAGTCTCAATCACCATTGGATGTCTTGGGGTTTTTACCATATCGACCTCATATTCAACCAGTTGTACATAAATTATCTGAAGATGGTGCAGCTATACGCCAAGGGATGAAAGAAGGTGATGTAATTGTCGCGATTGATAATAAAAAAATTAACGATTGGTTTGAAGTTGTTGATATAGTACAAAAATCACCAGAAAAACTATTGAATATTGAAGTGATGCGTCAAGGCGAGGTTGTTCAATTAAAGGTCATGCCGCAAGGAAAGCGTGACAATATGGGCAATACGGCAGGAATGTTGGGAGTGCAAGCTCAATCTGGTCAGATCAATATTCCTGCTGAATATAAGCATACAATTCAATATAATCCAGCGGAAGCTTTCGTGGTTGCGGTTGAAAAAACGGGTCAATTATCTTCTATGATACTTGGCTCAATTGTCAAAATGATTCGTGGATTGATTGGGTTGGATAATCTCTCGGGTCCAATTACGATTGCTAAAGTTGCAGGTCAAAGTGCTGAAATGGGGTGGCAAACTTTCATTTCATTTATGGCATTAATGAGTGTAAGTTTGGGTATATTAAATTTGCTTCCGATTCCGATGTTGGATGGTGGGCATTTAGTTTATTACATAATTGAATTAATTCGTGGTAAACCTGTTTCTGAACAAATACAATTGGTTGGAATAAAAATTGGTATGGTGTTGCTGGGAAGTATGATGTTTCTCGCAATATTTAATGATTTTATGCGTTTATAAGCGTTATAGATGGATAATTAACTTACTGGAAAACAATAGGCATGCAGCACAAACATTTATTTATGCCATTGGCACTCGTTAGCGCAATGGCAGCAGTACAACAAGTATATGCAGCAGACGAGTTTATCGCGCGGGATGTGCGTGTTGATGGATTAGTTCGACTAACGCAAGCTAATGTACTCGCAATGTTACCGGTGAATGCTGGGGATCGCATTAATGATCCAGTGATTGCGAATGCGATTCGTGCGTTGTATGCCTCTAATTCGTTTGATGATATTCAAGCTTTCAAAGAAAACGATGTTTTGGTTTTCAAAGTCGTTGAACGTCCTATTATTTCTAAAATTAATTTCAAGGGTAATAAGCTCATTCCAAAAGAAGCCTTGGAAGAGGGCTTGAAGAAAATGGGTCTAGCTGAAGGTGAGGTGCTCACTAAATCTGCACTTCAGACGCTAGAAACCGAGCTTGAACAACAGTATTCACAACAAGGTCGCTACAATGCTGATATTCAGGTTGAAACTGTTGCAAAAGCTAATAACCGTGTAGATGTCAATATTAATTTCATTGAAGGTAAACCAGCTAAAGTTTTTGAAATTAATTTAATTGGTAATACTGTATTTAAAGACGATGAAATTAAGCAAGTCTTTGCTGTCAAGGAAAGCGGATGGTTATCTGTCATTTCCAGAAATGATCGCTACGCGCGTGAAAAAATGGCAGCAAGCCTTGAAGCATTAAGAGCTTTATACCTTAATAAAGGTTATATCAATTTTGAAATTACCAACTCTAATTTGAATATCAGTGAAGATAAAAAAAATATTTTCATTGAAGTTTCAATGAATGAGGGTGAGCAATTTAAATTTGGTGAAACCAAATTTTTAGGTGATGCTTTATATAAAGACGAAGATCTTCGTGCACTAAAGATTTATAAAGATGATGCAACTTATTCACAAGAGTTGGTGAATGCAGTAAAACAGTTGTTACAGCGTAAGTATGGTAATGCTGGTTATTACTATGCTGAAATTAATGTTGTGCCTCAAATTGACAATGAAACAAAAAAAGTTAATTTGAATTATTACATCAATCCGGGTCAGCAAGTTACGGTTAGACGTATTAATTTTACAGGTAATACCAAGACTGCTGATGAAGTTTTACGTCGTGAAATGCGCCAGATGGAAGGTGCATTAGCGAGTAACGAAAAAATTGATCTTTCAAAAGTCCGTTTAATGCGTACTGGATTTTTCAGTAAAGTAGATGTTAAGCCGGTACGTGTTCCGGGGGCGCCTGATCAGATTGATTTGAATATCGCTGTTGAAGAACAACACTCAGGATCAAGTACTTTAGCTGTGGGTTATTCGCAAAATGGCGGTATCACGTTCCAAGCAGGTTTAAGTCAAACTAACTTCTTAGGTACAGGTAACCGTGTAGCGATTGATCTTTCTCGTTCTGAGACACAAGATTATTATAACCTAAGTGTTACTGATCCATACTTTACAATTGATGGTGTCAGCCGTGGTTACAATCTCTATTATCGTAAGACGAAATTAGACGAAGACTATAACGTTAACAACTATGTTACGGATAGTTTTGGTGGTGGTCTGAGCTTTGGTTACCCAATTGATGAGAATCAGAGCTTAAGTGCTGGTATTAATATTGATCAAACTGAAGTAACGACTGGTCCATTTGTTTCTACATATGTGCGTGATTATTTGCTTGCAAATGATGGTCGACAAACGAAAGCTCAGAAATATTGTCTCGAGTATAGTAAAGATGACCCAACATTATGTGTTAATGAAACTGATGAGATTGGCACTGAGTTCAAAGGTGATTTCTTTACTTATAGTTTAAATTTAGGTTGGTCTTATAACACATTAAATAATCCACGCTTCCCAACGTCTGGGATGTCTCATCGTGTTAATGCTGAGATTGCATTGCCAGGTAGTGATGTTGAATATCAGAAGGTAACATACGATACGCAAGCCTTTATTCCGATAGGTAAGGATTTTGTATGGCGTGGTTATGGTAAGTTAGGTTTCGGTAATGATTTACCATTCTATAAAAACTATTACGCTGGTGGCTATGGGTCTGTCCGTGGTTTTGATAATAGTACATTAGGTCCAAAATACCCGAGTATTACAGATGCTGCTTTAACTCGAGAAGATAGAAACCCTGAAGAAGTGGGGGGTAATGCATTAGTGCAATTTGGTACTGAATTGATTTTACCAGTACCATTTAAAGGTGATTGGGCACGCCAAGTCCGTCCTGTGATCTTTGCAGAAGGCGCTCAAGTGTTCGACACTCAATGTGATGTTCCAACTGGGGACATATATTTTGGTAATTCTCCAGCAACTCCAGTTGGTGCGAGACAATACTGTAAAGATAACTTTGGCTTCGATGCCGGGAATATGCGTTATAGTGTTGGTGTAGGCTTCACATGGATTACGATGATTGGTCCACTATCATTAAGCTATGCGTACCCACTGAATGATAAGCCTGGTGATGAAACTAAGTCTGTTCAGTTTGAAATTGGTCGTACTTTCTAGTACGGCCTTTTGCCTTTAAGGAATAATAATGAATATATTTAAAACAATGATATCAACGGTTTTACTCACATCTGTAGTTGGCTTTGCGCATGCAGCAGGATATGGGGTAATCGATTTGGAAAAAGTGGTAGAAAATAGCACGTACTTAAAACAGCAGAATACTCAGCTTGAGCAGTCAATTAAACCGCAAACGGTAAAATTAGAACAATTGGGTAAAGAAATTGAAGCGTTGGCTAAATCAGCTCAAGCCAATCAATCGAATGCTCAGAAACTATCCTCTCAATATCAAACGAAGATGAACGAATTTCAATCTTTGCAACAGATTGTTCAATCACGTGTTCAAAGTACCATTCAAAATACAAATAAAGTTTTCGACTCAAGAATTAAACAAGTTGCTGAACAATTGCGCAAAGAAAATAATCTTGATTTAGTTTTAAATAAAAATGCTGCCTTGGCATATGACCCAAAATACGATTTAACTGCTAAAATGATTCAAAAGGTTAATGCAATCAAATAGTCAATGAAATCAAATCAATTTCGTCTCGATCACTTGGCCAAACTTGTACAAGGCCAAGTTATTGGTGATGCAGATCTGTTGCTAGAGGGTCTTGCAAGTTTAACTCAAGCGAACTCAAACCAAATTTCTTTTGTAAATTCTGATAAGTATTTAGACGAAGCGATTTCATCTCAAGCAGGTGCCTTAATTGTCACTTCTGAGATGCAGGCTCAGCTTAATCAGCATAATAATTTTATTGTCGTACAAAATCCGTATCTTGCTTTCGCGATTTTAACTCATGTGTTCGAATCTAAAACTGTGCAACGTGGTATCGAGGCCACCGCAGTAATCGATCCGAGTGCTATGATAGGGGATAATGTATATATTGGACATTATGTGGTGGTTGGCCCGCATGCCGTGATTGGTTCAAATACAGTCATTCATTCGCAAACTAAAATTGATGAGTATGTTGAAATCGGTGAGGATTGTTTCATTGATTCGCATGTCACGATTACGGGTCGATCTAAAATTGCTAAACGTGTTCGTATCCATGCGAATACCGTAATTGGAGGAGAGGGTTTTGGCTTTGCTCCTTATCAAGGTAAGTGGAACCGAATTGCTCAACTCGGGTCTGTTCAAATTGGAAATGATGTCAGAATTGGTTCCAACTGTAGTATTGATCGTGGCGCTTTGGATGACACTATACTTCATGATGGTGTGATTATTGATAATCTTGTGCAAGTCGCACATAACGTTCAAATCGGTGAAAATACTGCAATTGCTGCAAAATGCGGTATTGCGGGCAGTACTGTGATTGGCAAAAACTGTATCCTTGCAGGTGCTTGTGGTATCTCAGGACATCTAAAAATTGTAGATAATGTGACGCTAACTGGAATGTCAATGGTCACAGGTAGCATTTTAGAAGCTGGTACATATTCTTCAGGAATGGGATTGCTCGAAAATTCTCGTTGGAAACGAACAGTTGTTCGTCTAAGACAATTAGCAGATGTGCCATTGACCAAATTAGTCAAACAAATAGATGATATGCAGGCTCAGTTAGAGTCAATCGAATCAACTTTAAAATTGCGTAAATAATATGACAGAGTCTACTTTATCTTTTTCAATTCCTGAATTGCCGATGAATATTCAAACAATTCGTGAATATTTGCCGCATCGTTATCCATTTCTATTGGTAGACCGTGTTACAGAAGTGACTGAGAATGGAATTGTCGGATTTAAAAATGTCTCCATAAATGAAGAGTTTATGCAAGGTCATTTTCCAGGTTATCCAATCATGCCGGGTGTCTTAATCGTTGAGGCGATGGCACAAATTTCTGGCGTGCTTGGCTTTATCATGAACAATGAAAAACCCAAACCTGGTTCACTTTTTCTTTTCGCTGGCGCTGAAAAAGTTCGTTTTAAAAAACAAGTCGTTCCTGGTGATCAACTCGTGTTAAAATCAGAGCTTGTAATGCAGAAACGTGGTATTTACAAGTATCTTTGTAGTGCGAGCGTTGATGGTGTAATTGCAGCGACAGCTGAAATTATTATTTCTCATCAGAAATTAGAGCAAGCATGAGTAACAGTGATTTAATCCACCCTACAGCAATTATTGATCCTACGGCAACGATTGCTTCTGATGTAAAAATTGGTCCTTATTCGATTATTGGTCCTCATGTGACGATTGATAGTGGGACAGTGTTACATTCTCATGTGGTGGTTGGTGGATATACCCGCATCGGTAAATCAAACGAAATTTTCCAGTTTGCCAGTGTGGGTGAGGTGTGTCAGGATCTTAAGTATGCTGGTGAAGAAACTTGGCTTGAGATTGGCGACAACAACAAAATTCGTGAGCATTGTAGTCTGCATCGCGGTACAGTGCAGGATCAAAGTATTACTAAAATTGGTAGTAATAATCTGTTGATGGTCAATACGCATATTGCGCATGACTGTGTGGTGGGTAATAACAACATCTTTGCAAATAATGTTGGTGTCGCAGGTCATGTGCATGTTGGTGACTTCGTTGTTGTCGGTGGCAACTCCGGTATTCATCAATTCTGTAAGATCGACTCATACAGCATGATTGGTGGAGCATCATTGATTTTGAAGGATGTTCCTGCTTATGTGATGGTGTCTGGTAATCCGGCGCATGCATTTGGAATGAATGTAGAAGGTATGCGTCGTAAGGGTTGGTCAAAAGATGTAATCAATGGTTTGCGAGAATCATTTAAGTTAATTTATAAAAGTGGTCTAACGACACAACAAGCCATTGAGCAGATTACTGCTGAAATTTTACCAAATGTTTCTGAAGCTCAGCTCCTCATAGATTCTCTAAATGAATCTAAGCGCGGTATTGTTCGTTAAGAGCTTTTGCTAGAAAAAAAAGACATCTTATGATGTCTTTTTTTATTCAACTTTTTTTGAAATATCCAGCTTCTTCAGAGTCAGGATAGGTGCTCAGTAGTTTATTTTTATAAATTTCAGCAGTTTGAGCGTTTTTATTTACATCTTTCGCGATGCTATACAGCTGATATAAAGATCGCGCTGCTTTTCCTGAATTTGGAAACTTCGACGCGACAGTTTCATAGTGTTTTCTTGCTTCTTCATAATTGGGTGGTTCAATTGCTAAATTGAATTCAGCTAACCAAAAATAGGCATTACCTGTATACACACTATTTGGATTATTACGTACAAAGTTTTGCATAGGTGCAATGGCTTTTTTTGCGCCACCTTGTTTGTATGCATCTAAGGCAACTGTATAAGCTGCTTTATCAAGTTCTTGTTGGTTGGTTTGATTCAAGTTCGTTGCATTTTGTGATGCTGTGGTATTTGAGTTAGTGCTAGTGCTTGGTGCAGTTGACTTATTAGGAACGGGTGGTGCAGCATTAGGATCCTCGATATTGGACTCTTCCACAGGATCAATTTTTTGTTGAAGGAGTTCTAATCTTTGATCTAGATCTGTATAGCGATTTTTTAATTCGTTGGTCAGTTGATTAATTTGATGTTCTTGTTCTTCTAATTTGCCTTGAAGTGCACGAATTTGATTTTCTAAGCGTTGACTTTGTTGGATAAGCTGCCAACTGGTGTTGGTAGGGGCTGTAGCGGTGTTATTCGCTGCGACTGCTGTTTGGTTCAAACTCGAATTTTGGCTTAATCCTTTTGATTCGATAGGAATATTGGCAAAAACTGATGTTGAGCTCATCAATGCTAGTGCAAGAAAAGTACGCTTATTGAGCATGTTCATTATTCCATTTGTATGTCCATACTCAAATTTGAACTTTGAGTATTTTCAATTCTTAATAATCAGATCATTAAAAACGTCATAGCATTTAAAATCAATATAAATTTACAATGAAACTGTATAAATGAAGAAATTTAAGTTGAAGTTATTTAGATGAAAAATATCAAGTTTGTTGTTAATAGATTAGTAAATATTCACTTGAACTTTTTTAGTGCCTTTAAAGCCCATTATGGTCTTGCAAGATCGTTAAAAATCTCTATACTCTGTTCTTGCAATGGTAGCCCTGCTGGTGGCTTCGCAATTGTACTCTGAGAACCCCGCCAGGACCGGAAGGTAGCAACGGTATCAGAACTATGATGTGCCGGAGTTTTGCTAGTAGGGTTGCCACCACTATAATAATTTTATTTCTTATTCTTCATTCTCTTTTCTTTTTATAGCTTTCATAATCGCATCCATTTCAAAGCCTCTATATTGTAAAAAGCGAATTTGTTTTGCTTTTAATTTTGCGTCCTGAGCAACTTCATAGCCATATTTTTTGACCTTCAATAAGTATGCTTGTTCATACCAATCTATTTCTTCCATTTCTGGTTCAGCCAAGGCTTTATCAACGTGTTTGCTTTTAAGCGCTAGATTTATTCGATTTGGACCTTTTCCTTTACGTAATTGGCTGCGTACCGTCATTTCTGCAACGCGAGCATCACTTTGATAATTTTCTCGCGCTAGCTCATCAACTAAGCTCAAAACCTCTTCCTTATTTTGTGCATACAAAGCAAGTTTATCAATTAAGTCTTTTTTTGAGTATTCTTTGCGAGTTAAGACTGCAAATGCATACGATCTCAAACGAGTCCCTGTTAAGCCTTTATTCTGTGCTAGAACTGATGAATGAGTATCATCTAAATCACATTCATCTGGTGCTTGATCGGTTAGGTGTTGACTAGCCGAGTGTTGATCATTGATGAGATGTTGAGGTTCATCTTCATTCATTATTGATTTTAATTGCTCATAATGAATGAACTTGGGAAACTTCTCTGACATTTTAAATCCATGCACTTAAACAAAAGCGCCCAGAATTTGGGCGCTTCGATTTCAAATTTTTGAAAAATTATACTTCAAATAAATCTGCTTCTTCGTCATTTTCTTCAGTTGGAGCTGGTGTCGCTGTGGTTAACAACTGTTCACGAATCATGCGATCAAGATCTTGTGCAAGTTGAGGATTTTCCTCAAGGTGACGAATCACGTTGTTCTTACCTTGTCCAATCTTGTTGCCTTGATATGAATACCAAGCACCAGCTTTTTGAACAAGTTCTTGTTGTACAGCGAGATCGACCAATTCAGCAAGCTGATTTGTACCTTTACCGTACATGATTTGGAATAATGCTTCACGGAAAGGAGGTGCCATTTTGTTCTTCACCACTTTAACGCGTGTTTCAGAACCAACAATCTCATCGCCTTCTTTCACTTGACCAATGCGGCGAATATCTAAGCGTACAGAAGCATAGAATTTGAGCGCATTACCACCAGTAGTGGTTTCTGGACTTCCAAACATGACTCCAATTTTCATACGAATTTGGTTAATGAAGATCACCATGCAGTTGGAGCGCTTTGCATTACCTGTAATTTTACGCAATGCTTGGCTCATCAAGCGTGCTTGTAGACCCATATGAGAGTCACCCATTTCACCCTCAATTTCGGCTTTAGGGGTTAAGGCTGCTACAGAATCGACAACAATTAAATCGATAGCGCCAGATCGTACCAGCATATCTGCAATTTCTAGTGCTTGTTCACCGTGATCAGGTTGTGACACCAATAAGTTATCGATATCTACACCAAGTTTGCGAGCATATTGAGGATCTAAAGCATGCTCAGCATCAATAAATGCACAAGTACCACCAGCTTTTTGACATTGCGCAATCGCTTGAAGTGTCATGGTGGTTTTACCTGATGATTCTGGACCATAAATTTCAATAATACGGCCTTTAGGTAAACCACCAATACCTAATGCGATATCCAGTGTAAGAGAGCCTGTAGATACAGCTTCTACAGCTTGAACAGTATTGTCACCAAGGCGCATTACCGTATTTTTACCAAATTGTTTTTCAATTTGGCTTAAAGCAGCACTCAGTGCTTTGCTTTTATTATCATCCATCTCATAACCTCAAAACGATGTAAATCACTGATAACTTAAGTGGATGTCTTTAATTAAGTCTAATGTCCACGGCATTTATAGTGACAGAAAAAATAGGACTGTTCTATAATTTTAAACTTCAAAACGACAGTATTTGTCGCTTTAACTTATTCATCATCGTATGACCAAACTTCGTCATATTGCTGACCATTTTGTTGACGGAATCTTGTAATATCACGTCGATCTTTTTTGCTTGGTCGATGATCTGGTCGTGCAAGATTATGCAATTTTCTTTGTGCAGAAAGCAACTCACGACGCGCGATACTGACTTCAGTTTCTTCATAGAGTAATTGTGCAGTAGGTGCCCCGCCTCGTACAGATGATAATGCTTTCACAATGACGGTTTTCTTTTCAAATCCCTGCTGAATCGTTAACTCCATTCCTACACGTACTTCTCTGGAAACTTTAACACGATCATTGTTGTGATGAACTTTACCACCTTCGATTGCTGCTTTGGCAATTGAGCGGGTTTTAAAAAAGCGTGCTGCCCAAAGCCACTTATCAATTCGCATTGAATCTGTGATTTTAGTTTCATGCTGTTTTGACATTCATTTCTTTCTCATGGTTAATTTGGTCTAAATAGGGGATTAATGATCTTAGATCATTAATTGCAGGATACTGAAGTTTAGACCTTTCGCGCTCAGGTTGAGCGCTAGATGGTTGGGTAATTGTGATTAGATGTTCAATACCAAAAGATTTAGCACCTTCGAGTACTACCGCTGTATCATCAACGAGAACGCAGTGAAGAGGTTCAAATGGGTGCATTTGCTGTAATTGATCCCAAAATTCAAAACGCTCTTTAGCAAAACCGATTGTTTCACTACTGATCATCACTTCAAAATAAGAGGTGAGGTCAACTTGATTCATTTTCAATGCCAAACCTCTTTCATCAGCATTGGTGACTAACCATATTCGGTATCCAGCTTGCTTAAGGCTTGATAGTAACGCAATGCATCCCTGTCTCGGCTTGATGAATTCTTTGTGATCGTGTTGAAGCTGAAAAGTATCAACGCCGACTTTGGCTGTCCAAAAGCGCGTAGAATACCAATCGAGCGTGTGCTTATGATCTTGATAAAATTTAAATAGAATTTGATTGCTCTGCTCTAAACTGATTTGATGAGTTTTGGCATGTCGCTCAGGGAGTTTGTGATTCCAAATTAAATCGTCAAAAGCAAGATCGAGTAGGGTTCCATCCATGTCGAACATGATGATGGGTTTATTCATTCATCTTTCCTCAGGTATTGTTTCAATTTAGCACAAATAAAAACAACAAAATGGGTGTTATTTAAATATCGATTTACACCATCATTTGATGCAAAAGGTTGGACTTGCATCAGCATTTTAAAATTGAACTTCAAGAATGGGTGTGCGTGGTGACTTCTATATTTCATTCCATTCGTATTATATCGAATTGGATGTGTAAGGTCACAAATTTAGATCTTAAGAATGAATACAAAAATAGTATAGAAGTCGCTATGAAAGCATCATATTTTTTGAAAATGGTGCATAGGAGTTTGAAGTATGACAAAACATGATAATAGTTCGAAACCACACAAAGAATCTAATGAGGATAAAGGGAATCAGGACTCTTTTAAAAATAAAGAGCCTGTAAAAAAACCGAATGAACAGCCTGAAAGTCCAGTCAAAGAGCAAAAATAAAAAACAAGCCTTCTTTAAGAAGGCTTGTTTTTTTATGTTGATACTGACTCTAAGGCGCTCTGATTTTTGGAACTATTGCGGGTGTTATTTAAGATGTATTGAGGGTTGTTGGCAATCACGCTTCGGATTTTGTTTTAAAAGTGTTAGAGTTCTTATGATTGAAATGGGTTATGTGTTTCAAAGTGGTTATATTTTATAGGTTTGCTACTATAAATATAAATCCAACAATGCAAATTAAATCACGCTGCATTTTAGGCTGAGGTTCTTAATATGATCGTCGTGCTTAGAGTGTGTAGCGCCAGAAAAAATAGGTTTTATCCATGTTTATCACAACGCATGCTCCCCAAGATCAACAAATGTTAAATTTGGTTCCGATTTTGGCTGTTGCAAGCCAAATATTATTAGAAGAATATCAAAACTATTGTGCTGGACGTGATTTTAAAATCAACGAAAAAGATGACCATTCTCCTGTAACTCAAGCAGATTTAAAGGTCAATCAATATCTGCTCAGAGAGCTTGCAAAACTTACACCTGATATTCCGATCATTTCTGAAGAAAGTGATTATTCAGAGCGACATGAATGGCCTCAATGTTGGATGCTAGACCCTTTGGATGGTACGAAGGAGTTTATTCATGAACGTGATGAATTTACAATTAATCTGAGTCTTATTCAGAACCATCAAACTGTATTTTCAGTCATAGTTGTGCCGACTGAGAAAGTTATGTATATGGGCTATTTGACAGATCTTCCTTATAAATATTCATTTATGAACAATATTTGGGAAAAATATTGCAAATTTAAAGCCTCACCAGTCGATGCCATCCAAATTGGGCTGAGTCATAGTAGTAAAAATCCTAAGTATCAACACTATATTGATTATATTGAAAGAGAAATACCGGTTATACGTCGTGAAGCTGGAAGTGCTTATAAATTTTGTATGATGCTTGAGGGTGAAATAGATATTTACCCAAGATTTCATCCAACCTCCGAGTGGGACACTAGTGCTGGACAAGGCTTGCTAGAGAGCATAGGAGGTGGTTTGTTGACCTTGGATTCTGTGCCATTTACCTATAATCAGCGTGATACTGTTTTGAATAATGGTTTTATCGCCTATCGTGATCCTGAAATGAGGCAATTGGCTTTAGATGCGTTGTCAAATGTACTTTAGGGGAGTGGAACTATAATTTCATCGTGTTATAGTCAAATTAATTTCATTTATTAGAATTATTATGTCGCTGAAGTTGCTTCCTCCAAGTATGCTCAGAGCGGTTGATTTACTGCCCGATGTTGCTGTGCCTGTTACACTATTTACTCGCCACTCAATTCGTGAAATGGCGGTGGGCCAAGGACTCGCTGGATATGATTTGCAATTAACAGATCAAGGTAAGGATCTGGCGCAGGCTTGGGGGGCTTATCTTATTGATCAAACAGATCGTGTGATTGAACACTGTATTTCTAGTCCAATTCAACGTTGTATTGATACTGCAGCACTGATGATTCAAGGTGCTGATCAAATCAATCCTAAGTCAAATACCCATCATATTAAAATTGTTGAGCAGGGGCTTTTGGTCGAGCCTGGTAGCTTCGTTTTAGATATCGAGCAAGCTGCGCCATATTTTAAGCAACAAGGTGCTTTGGGATTTATCAATAGCTTTGTAAACAATACTTTACCTGGGATGAAGCAGCCAATTACAGGTGTGATTGATGTTTTACATTTGCTTTATCAAACTCACCCTCAACAGAATCATGGATTAAGTTTGGCGGTTAGCCATGACACTATTCTGGCTGGTATTCTGGCTGTGATTTCAGGTAAAACACAGATTATTCAGCAGGATTGGCCAGAAATGATGGAAGGTTTGTTTGTTTGGTTTGAAGGTGAAGCATTCATAGATGCAAAATTGAAATGGATATGGCGTGGTGAACGTAATGAGCTGTCTATTCGTGAATTTGTAGAGCAAGAAAGATAGTAATTTTAATATTATTTAAGTATTGTTGATAAATTTAAGATATAAAAAAAGCCCTTAAAGGGCTTTTTTTAACGCAACTTAGTTAGAAGCTAAAGCTTTAACTTGTGCATTTAAACGGCTCTTATGACGAGCAGCTTTGTTCTTGTGGATGATACCTTTGTCAGCCATACGGTCGATTACAGGTACTGCAGTTTTGTAAGCTTCAGAAGCTGCTGCATAGTCACCCGCAGCGATCGCTGCTACTGTGCGTTTAAGGTAAGTACGAACCATAGAACGTAAGCTTGCGTTGTGTTTACGTGCTTTAACGTTTTGACGAGCACGTTTTTTTGCTTGAGCAGAGTTTGCCACTCGTGCACTCCTTGAAATTGATTGGTCTGGGCGGGCTGAAATTTCAACTAAATACAAACATTAGAAGAATTTACACCAGCCCGTAAACAAGTGCCATATTGTGATTAAATGATGCGGCAAAGTCAAGTCTTGACATGCTTTGACAACATTTTTGATGCAGATAAAATGCGGTTAGCGCGTTAGATTATATGAATATTGGAAGGAATGGCGAAAAAATGATTAAAAATATTAAAAGTGCAATAGTTATAGGGGCAACTGGTTTAGTTGGTCGATCTTTGGTAAATCATTTGAATCAATTGGTAGATTGCGAAAGAATTGTCGTAGTTGTTCGTAACCATGATGAACAATTTGAAAAGTTCACTAAAGTTGATCAGTTGGTCATTGATGACTTTTTAATGTTAAATGATGAGGACGCTTCTGGATTCTCACATGCGTTTAGTTGCCTAGGAAGTACAATTAAAAAAGCAGGCTCTAAAGAAAATTTTTACAATATCGATTTTGAAATAAATGCTCATTTTGCTGATTTGCTCGTGAATACCGATACTTTTTTTGCAATTGTAAGTGCGGAAGGTGCGAATGAAAGATCTCCATTCTTTTATAATCAAGTGAAGGGAAAGTTAGAAAATTATCTAAAATCATTATCACTCTATCAATTGGCGATCATTCGACCTTCACTCTTAATTGGTGAAAGAGCTGAAACAAGGACACTCGAAGATATTTCTCAGAGTATTTTCAAGCGAGTATCGCAATTTCTGCCAAATACATTCAAATATAAGCCAGTGACAGCAGAGCAAGTCGCTAATACTATGGTCGTGAGCGCAAGAACTCAAAATGAAAAAATTAAGATTTATGATAATTTAGAGATTCAAAAACATAACTGAGGGTATAAAAAGTGACAACGCCAACATTTGTGACGTGTGATTTACTGGATGACCATCCTGATTTAGATATTCAAGTATTGTATCCATCTATTGATGGAAAATTCTTCAAAAGTTACGGCGGTGTAAAAAGCTTTAGTGGTGAAGCTGTCACTGTTAAATGTTTTGAGGACAATTCACGAGTAAAAGAGTTACTCGCTACAGATGGGCAAGGCAAAGTTTTAGTTGTAGATGGTGGTTCTTCCATGCGTTGTGCATTGATGGGAGATATGATTGCTGAGTCTGCCGTTAAATATGGATGGAGTGGTGTCATTATTAATGGTTGTGTTAGAGATGTTGATGCCATTGCGAGTTTAAATCTAGGCGTGCACGCACTTGCAGCTATACCTCAAAAAAGTAACCGTAAAGGGGTGGGCGAAACCAATATCACGATTCAAATTGGAAATATCACAATCCAACCAGGTGATTATATCTATGCAGACAATAATGGAATCATTGTTTCCAAGAAAAAATTAGTCGACTAATTTAAATAAAACAAAAACGAGGTAATCAGTATGGTGATTCATCAATTAAAAGTGGCTCAAGCGCTAGCTTCAGCTGTTGCAGAAGGTGGACGTGGGACTTCAGGTACACCGTTTCCTAAACAGCCAGAAAAAGCATTAAAGCTTTACGAATTTGAAGGATCACCATTCTGTCGTCGTGTAAGAGAAGTGTTGACTTTACTTAATCTTGATTACGAAGTGTATCCTTGTCCAAAAGGTGGAAGGGTCTATCGAGATCAAGTAAAAACACTTGGGGGTAAGACTCAATTTCCTTTTTTGATTGATGAAAATACTGGGGCTAAACTTTACGAGTCTCAGGATATTATTCACTATCTTTTTAATCATTATGGTGAGACAGGTCAAACACCGAAGCAATTCTCACATTACCCCAAATTGCCTGTAGTTGCTCTAGCTGGAACACTGATTAATGGTGCTCGTGGGATTTTTATAAATAAAGCGATTAAGCAGAGACCACAACCCAAGCATTTAATTGAGCTATGGGGGTTTGAAGCGAGTCCATACACCAGAATCGTGCGCGCTGAACTCACAGAACTTGAATTACCATTTAAGTTTCATAATGTTGCTAAAGAGCGTTGGCAGGATCAAGGACCAGCGATTTTACGATTGAAGCCTGGGAAATATATTCCTTTGGTTGGCGGTAAACGCGAGCAGGTTGTAAAGGTAATGAGTCGCAAGGGGCAGGATATACAAGTCCCGTACTTAGTTGATCCTAATACAGGCGTAAAATTGTTCGAATCGAAGAAGATTGTAGAGTATTTAAGAAAAAATTACGGTTAATTTTAGTTTGAGTGCTTTTTGGTCATGAATATAGGTGTATTCGTGACCAGATGCTAAGATAGACCATCATTTTGAGTTTTCCGCTTTTCTTCCCAAACTATGTTTAAAAAAATTTCTGATTTGTTTCAAAAAAAACCATCGGCTGAGCAAGTTTATTTACAGACCCATCAAATTCGTCATGATCCTGAATTAGGATATATTATCGATGACGTTGTTTTGAATGAACTAAATGAAAGATTGTCATATTTTTCGAACCGAAAGGTTACTCGTTTTGATGATTTGGAAAATTTATTTTATCGGGGAATGTTGATCAAAGAGAAAATAGATCTTGAGTTGAATACAGGTCGTTTTACAACGAGATTAGGTAATAATCAACAGAATCTAGAACAGTTAAAAAAATTCGTGATATTGCTCAATGATTATTATCGTGAATTCAAACGTGAGCGCTAATGTTTGCGACTGAATGTTTGTGATATCTAAAAATAACTCATTCTCGATTTTGAACATGATAAAATAGTGCAATGTCCTACCAGACTTTTAAAGCGATCTTCATGTTCCAAAAAGAAATTTCTCAACTTAATCTATCACAAATAAAATCTGGCGAAAAAAGATGGTTAGGGGCGCTTAAAGGCTCTGCCATCGCTTTGCTTTTAAAAGAAATAAGTCAAAACTCTGATCGACTCTTTGTTCTGGTAGCTAGAAATAATCAACATTTAGCTCAACTTGAGAGCGAACTTGAATTTTATGGTGTGAAGCCCACCATCTTTCCAGATTGGGAGATCTTACCTTACGATCGGTTGTCTCCGCATCAAGATATTGTCTCAGAAAGATTATCAGTGCTCTCTAATATGCCAACAAAAGGGATACTACTCATTTCAAGCACAACTTTGGCACAACGTGTTGCGCCGACGTCTTGGGTGTTAGGTGAGCATTTTGATATTAGCGTTGGGCAAAAATTTAATTTAGAAAAGCAGAAACAACGCCTGATTCAGGCTGGTTATCATTTGGTCGATACTGTATATGATCATGGAGAATTTGCTGTTCGGGGAAGTTTAGTTGATATTTTTGCTTCAGGGCAAGATGCTCCAATTCGAATAGATTTGTTTGATGATGAAATTGATTCTTTAAAATTTTTTGATCCAGAAACTCAAAGGACCACGACGAAACTTGAACATTTTAAGGTTTTACCAGCTAAAGAGTTTCCTTTAAAAGAAGGTAGAGCTCAATTTCGAGACCGTTATGCTGAAGAGTTTCCAACGGCGAACCCGAAAAAAAATCCAATTTATCAGGATGTAATGGAGGGTATATCTTCACCGGGATT
Organism: Acinetobacter sp. ANC_7511; assembly: GCF_056779975.1. Classification (NCBI taxonomy): domain Bacteria; kingdom Pseudomonadati; phylum Pseudomonadota; class Gammaproteobacteria; order Moraxellales; family Moraxellaceae; genus Acinetobacter; species Acinetobacter sp. ANC_7511. Next base: position 118,983 of record NZ_JBWYIY010000001.1, on the reverse strand, counting down.
GGACTATTACTTTCCGCTGTTCTTTTCAAAAAAAGAAATGCTAGAACAAAGTAGTATTACATCATACTTACCAAATCATTCCATTGTCATTACAGATCGCAATATTGAAAGTGAATTAACTCAATTTTGGAAAGATATTTATCAGCGTTATGAAGACCGACGTCATAATGTTGATCAACCTTTATTAGCTCCAGAACAAATCTTCTTTCAACAAAATCAAATTTTTGAACAACTCAATCAGTTTCCTCGTATTATCGCATCTGACGAAGTTTTTGAACCTAAAGCGGGTGTAATTAATACCTCTGCTGAACAGCCACCTCGTTTAGCGGTAGAGCCTAAACATCAACAGCCTTTTCATGCTGTAAAATCATTTATTGATGCTGCGCAACACCCTGTCTTACTAGTTGCTGAAAGTGCGGGACGTCGTGAATCGTTAAAGGACTCCTTGCGAGCAAGTATGGGTGAAATTCCTGTTGTAGAGCATTATCAGGAGTTTATTAATCAACAATATTCAGTAGCAGTAACGCATGCACCACTTGAACGTGGCTTGGAGATTAAAGGACAAATATCTGTCATTTCAGAAAATCAACTCTATGAGCATCGTGTTGTACAACGCCGTAGAAAACGCCAGCATGAAGTTTCTGAAGAGTTCTTAGTTAAAAGTTTAACTGAATTAAGTATAGGTGCACCTGTAGTTCATATTGATCACGGTGTAGGTCGCTATGCGGGATTAGTGACTTTATGTATTGATGATCAAGACCACGAATTTTTGCAACTTAATTATGCTGATGATGCCAAAGTCTATGTTCCTGTCACCAATTTGCATCTGATTAGTCGATACAGTGGAGGTGATCCTGATTTAGCACCACTGCATAAACTTGGTACTGATGCTTGGAATAAAGCTAAGCGCAAAGCACTAGAGCAAATACATGATGTTGCAGCCGAACTTCTTCATATTCAAGCAAGACGCCACTCAAAACCAGGTATTCAATTTGAATTAGATCACACTACTTATATGCAGTTTGTCAGTGGTTTTGCTTATGAAGAAACGCTTGATCAAGCGAATGCTATCGAAGCGACTTTATACGACATGCAACAAGCTAAACCAATGGATCGTTTAGTCTGTGGTGATGTTGGATTTGGTAAGACAGAAGTAGCGATGAGAGCTGCTTTTGTTGCTGTACAGAACAATAAGCAAGTTGCTGTTTTAGTTCCAACAACTTTACTTGCGCAACAGCATTATGAATCTTTCAAAGATCGATTTGCTGATTGGCCTATCCGTATTGAAGTGTTATCTCGATTTGGCTCAAATAAAACACACTTAAAAACGATCGAAGATTTGGCAGAGGGTAAAGTTGATATCTTCATTGGAACGCATAAAATTTTGCAGGAAAATGTCCAGTTTAAACAACTTGGATTGATGATTGTTGATGAAGAACATCGCTTTGGTGTGAGAGATAAAGAACGTATTAAAGCGATGCGTGCCGATGTAGATATGCTGACGCTAACCGCTACGCCAATCCCGCGTACCTTAAATATGGCGTTTTCAGGTATGCGTGACCTCTCAATTATTGCTACACCACCTGCACGCCGTCTCGCTGTTAAGACCTTTGTAAATGAGCAGACCGATGCCACGATGAAAGAGGCGATCTTGCGTGAACTATTACGTGGTGGTCAGGTTTATATTTTGCATAATGAAGTGGATACCATTGAACGAGCGGCTGAAAATATTCGGTTGTTAGTTCCTGAAGCTCGGGTTGCAGTTGCGCATGGTCAAATGCGTGAGCGTGAGTTAGAACAGGTCATGCAGCAGTTTTATCATAAAGAATATAATGTATTGGTGTGTTCGACCATTATTGAAACGGGAATTGATGTACCAAATGCCAATACAATTATCATCGAGCGAGCAGACAAGCTAGGTTTGGCACAACTTCATCAACTGCGTGGTCGTGTGGGGCGCTCTCATCATCAAGCCTATGCGTATCTGATGGTTCCGTCTATTAAAGGCTTAAAAGGTGATGCTGAAAAACGACTTGATGCCATTCAGCGTGCTTCTACTTTAGGCGCTGGTTTTGTATTGGCAACAGAGGATTTAGAAATACGTGGAGCAGGCGAGCTTTTAGGTGAGCAACAAAGTGGTTCAATGCATGCAATTGGATATAGTCTATATATGGAAATGCTTGAGAAAGCGACTAAAGCCATCCAAAATGGTAAGACTCCTAACTTTGATGCCCCTTTGTCACTCACGGCTGAAATTAGTTTACATATGCCTGCATTAATTCCAGATGAATATTTAGGTGATGTGCATCAGCGTTTATTGTTCTATAAGCGAATTAGTAATACGGATACACAAGAAAAACTCGATCATATCCGTATGGAGCTTATCGATCGTTTTGGTGTGCTACCTCAACAAGTGAAATATCTTTTTACTGTTCATCAGGTGCGTATAAAAGCAGAAAAATTAGGTATTACCAAGATTGACTTGAGTAAGCAGGGTGGCCAAATTGAATTTTCACCTGATACTCCTGTTCAAGCGATGAGTATTATCCAAATGATGCAAAAACATCCGACATTTTTTAGAATGGACGGTGGTCAACGTCTGAAAGTGATGGTTATGCTTGAGGACAATGACAAAAGAATTCAGTTTATTAATGATCTTTTAGATGAATTGATGAGAGGGCTCAACTGATCTAAGTTGGGCTTGAATCAATACTTGTTCATTGCTCAAAATGCACTGGCTGACAGTCAACTTTATAGGTTGATTTTTTAGCGATGAGTTGCAATGAATGAGTGAGATTCAAATCAATGAAATACATATTTTTTTGTATCGAAACACATGACTAATAATACTCAGTCTAAAACTGTTGTGTTAGTATTAGCTATCCATTTAATTTTTGCGTCATTTATAAATATATGTTTAGTTTGCATCCACAACTTGCTCAAGATACTTTTTTTGTTGGCGACTTTCCACTTTCAACTTGTCGTTTAATGAATGACATGCAATTTCCATGGTTGATTTTGGTACCGCGTGTTCCTGGTGTAACTGAATTATATGAATTAAGCCAAGCAGACCAAGAACAATTTTTAAGAGAATCTAGCTGGTTATCTAGTCAATTATCTCGAGTTTTCCGTGCGGATAAAATGAACGTTGCAGCACTAGGAAATATGGTTCCTCAACTTCATTTTCATCATGTAGTTCGTTATCAGAATGATTCTGCATGGCCTAAGCCTGTTTGGGGTGCTTCACCTGCAGTTCCTTACAGTAATGATGTTTTAGCGCATATGCGTCAAACGCTCATGCTCGCGCTACGTGGTCAAGGTGACATGCCTTTCGATTGGCGTATGGAGTAAATACGTCAATTTCAAGGAAGAATAAAAATAATGTGAATTGAGGTAATAGCAATTGCCATTTGAACGAATGCTGGATAAAGAGCCACAGCAGTTTGAAGTACTCCTCAGGATGATGGGGTATGTGATGATCGCGATTCTTGTTGTGATCTATTATTTCACTTCACAAAACCAAAATTATCAGATTTTATACCCTCTGTTTATTTTCTTGCTGATTCTATTGGCACCCCGAATTTCACACAGTATCCAATATCGTTATGGTAGTAAAACCAGACGTTTTGCGTTCTTTATTATTGATGTTGTTGTTGTAGCTACCGCCTTAGCAGCAGTGCATTTAAGTTTGTTGCCAACATTTGTGTTCCTGTTTGGATTGGTGTTTACCGCCGTTAATAATAAAATTTCGATGATGGTGAGTTCGATTGCAATTTTAGTTGCGATCATTGTTTTTTATATTTGTACAATTTTTATTTTTGGTTTTGAAGATTATTTCCAGCAAACTTCAATCGAATTGTCCGTAGTCTCATGTATATGTGCGATTCTTTTTGTGAATTTTGCTAATTATTATCAGAATCGACGTGTAAAAAAATTAGATGTTCAACGTCAAACTTATTTTAAAGAAATGAATCGATATATTGAGTTATCGAATCAGTTAAGTCGCTATGCACCAATTCAATTGTGGCAATCAATCATGCGTGGTGAAACTGAAGCGAAACTTGAATATAAACGAAAAAAAATTACGATTTTTTTCTCTGACATTCAGGGATTTACTGAGCTTTCAGAGACTCTTATTCCAGATGACTTAGCTTTTGTTTTGAATGACTATCTGAGCCATATGACTGAAATTGCCAAGCAATATGGTGGAACAATTGACAAGTTTATGGGAGACGCGATTCTCATTTTCTTTGGAGATCCAGATTCGCAAGGGGTTGAGCAGGATGCCAAAAATTGCATCGATATGGCGATGGCAATGCGTCAACAAATGAAATTTTTACGTGAACGCTGGGTGAAAATGGGATACTCAGCATTGCATATACGTATGGGCATTAGTACAGGTTATTGTCACGTTGGTAACTATGGCGCAGTTCATCGAATGGCATATACCATTGTTGGGCGGGATGCGAATTTAGCTGCAAGACTTCAAAATGCTGCAGAAATTGATGAAATTTTAATCTCGGATGAGACTTATAAGTTAGTTAAAAACTATTATCTTTGTGCACCTCAGGAACCTATAGAGCTGAAAGGGATTCATGGTTCAATTAAAAGTTGGCAGGTCATGGAAAAATATAGCACCAAGCAAACCCATCAGCATTGGTTTGATTATGAGTACAAAGGGTTTCAACTGGTCCTGAATATGGAAGAAGTACAAAATTACGAATATGCTGAATTAATCGCAGTTTTAGAAAAAATGATTAAACGTATTAAACTTCAGCAGGATTTAACCAACTCTTCTGGTATTGTGAAATTAAAACTATCTGATGAAGTAAAATATCTAAATTAGGATTTTATATCTACACAAATAAAAAGGTCACTTAAGTGACCTTTTTTATATGGTTTTACAAATGATTAATGATTTTCAGAAGCATGGTTAATCGTGTACTTCGGAATTTCAACTTCTAAATCATCATTTTCAATTTTTACTTGGCAAGAGAGACGTGAATCTGGCTCTAGACCCCAAGCACGATCGAGTAAATCTGCTTCTACATCATTCATTTCTTCAAGACCATCAAAACCTTTACGAACAATGACATGGCAGGTCGTACAAGCTGCAGACATATCACAAGCATGTTCAATTTTAATACCATTTTTTAGAAGGCTTTCGCAAAGATTGGCATTTTGCTCAACTTCAAACTCAGCACCTTCAGGGCAAATTTGCGCATTTGGAAGAACTTTAATACGTGGCATAAATTTTTACCTATGTTTAGTTTGAGTTTGACCAATCGTCAAGCTTAGTGCCTTTGAGAGCATGATCAATATGTTGATTCATTCGTTTTGCAGCAAATGCATCACTATGAACTTTTAACGCAGCAACAGCAGCTTCAATTGCTTCAATATCAGAAGTTTCAAGTTGTTGAGCCAAATGAGTTTGTGCAGAAATTAAATCCTGAGCTTCCTGTTCAGTCAAGAGTTTAATATCAGCTTTAAGCGCTTGAGAAAGAGCTTCAAGTTCTCGTTGAGCTTCAACTTTAGTTTCATGTAAATGACGAAGGGCTTTATCTTCTGCTGCAAATTTAAAACCATCAACCAGTAGGCGCTCCATATCAGTATCAGATAAACCATACGATGGTTTAATATCAATCTGAGCTGAGACGTTAGATGTTGTTTCACGAGCAGATACCGATAAGAGACCGTCAGCATCGACTTGATAAGTCACTTCAATGCGTGCTTGACCAGCAGTCATCGGTGGAATGCCGCGTAAAACAAAACGTCCGAGACTACGGCAATGTTCTACTAAATCGCGCTCACCTTGGACAACATGGATTAACATCGCAGTTTGACCATCCTGATACGTGGTGAACTCTTGACGACGAGCGACAGGAATTGCAGTATTGCGTGAAATTAATCGCTCTACTAGTCCACCCATGGTTTCAATACCAAGTGATAATGGTGTTACATCAAGTAGTAGAGAACCATCTGTACTATTACCAATTAATTGGTTGGCAGTAATTGCAGCACCGATTGCAACGACTTCATCTGGATTAATGGTACACAGGGGTTCTTGACTAAATACTTCTGCTACAGCTTTTTGTACCGCATAAGAGCGAGTAGAGCCACCTACTAAAACGACATTTTTTATATCGTCTAATTTCAATTTAGCGTCACGTAATACTCGTTTGCACACTGAAATCGTTTTATCTAGAGCAACTTTAATGATGCTTTCAAACGTTGAACGATCCAAAGTTAATTCGTTTTCTAAAAGCTGAAGATTAACTTGATCTTGGTCCGATAAAGCTTCTTTCGCTTTACGTGCTGCAACAAGGAAGTGTGCATACTCGTTATCATCTAAGGTCTCGATATTGAGTGATTTTTTAGCCCACTTTACGATAAGACGATCTAAATCATCGCCTCCAAGTGCAGTGTGTCCACCTGTAGCGAGTACCTCAAATACACCCTGTGAGAAACGTAGGATGGAGACGTCGAAAGTACCACCACCTAAGTCGTAAATCACATAATTTTGATCTGTACTTAAATTTGTTGCTTGATCTAAACCATACGCTACAGCTGCTGCTGTAGGTTCGTTTAATAATCTCATTACGTTTAAACCAGCGAGCTGTGCAGCGTCTCGTGTTGCTTGACGTTGTGCCTCATCAAAATAGGCAGGTACTGTAATGACAGCACCATTTATGGGATTTTTTAAACTTGCTTCAGCACGATCTTTTAGATTTTTTAGAATTTCAGCAGAAATTTCGACAGGTGTTTTACGACCTTGCGCTGTTTCAAAAGCAGGCATCTGATTGTCCTCACCCACCAATTGATATGGGTGTTGAAATTTAATATCAGCTTTTGAGCGTCCCATAAAACGTTTTACAGAGACAATAGTATTCTGTGGGTCACGAGTTATAAACGGTTTTGCGTCATTGCCGAGCACAGTAGAGTTTTCAGCATAATGTACGATAGAAGGAAGTAACACTTGACCTTGTTCATCGTTTAGAACTTTAGGTTTGCCAGAAAGCACAGTTGCTACAAGAGAGTGGGTCGTACCTAAATCAATACCAATAGCAATGCGATGTTCATGTGGCGCACTTGATTGTCCAGGTTCAGCAATTTGCAAGAGTGCCATGTGTTAAATCCCTTGAAAATAAAACAAAAAAATAAAATTAGAATTCGTCATCTAAGTCAAAATCTTCATCATCGAGAATACGATCTTCAGCTTGATGTATATCATTCATCACTTTTTGGAAGAAACGTAATTTTCGAACAGTATCGCGAGACTCAGCCCAATCTTCAGCTTCATAGTCTATTTTGAATTCGCGAACTAAACCATCAATCCATTGTTGCACTTCAGTTTTTAAAGATGAAAGTTGTTCAGAACTTTGAGCTTCATCTAACTGTTCACGAATTTCTAATGCAGATTGTAAAAATTCGAAATCATTGATGGATTGATCTAAATGATAGTCTTGTTTTTTGAGTGTAAGTAAATATCCAGCACGGCTGTCAACTTGAGATAAAACTTTATAAGCTTGATTGATTTCGCTAGATTTGATCAAGGCTTGGTCTTTATTTTCAGCTTTATCTGGATGATATTGTTGCTGCAATTTTAGAAAGTTAGCTTTCAAAGTTGCTAAATCAATATCGAGTGCTACAGGGAGATTAAACAACTCAAAATGATTCATGGATTGGAAATTCCAAAATAGTGAAAAATAAAAGTGGGCACTGAATAGAATTAAAACAGTGCAGGGCACTGTTTTAATCAGGTAAAAAGAGAATGATTATCTTAAACAGTGAAAGATTCACCACAACCACATTCACCTTTTTTGTTTGGGTTGTTGAATTCAAAACCTTCGTTTAGACCATTTTTAACATAGTCCATTTCCATACCTTCTAGATAAACAAGGCTCTTCGGATCAACGAAAACTTTAACCCCAAACTGTTCAAAGACTTGATCATGTTCGTCAACTTCATCAACGAATTCGAGAACATAAGCCAATCCCGAACAACCTGAAGTTTTCACACCAACGCGAATACCTTCACCCTTACCGCGATTCAATAAATAATTGCTGATATGAGTTGCAGCATTTTCAGTTAAATTGATCATGAAAACTCCATTCAATCATCAAGCGCTAAATTAAGCTTTCGCTTTTTTGCTACGGTAGTCTTCTACAGCAGCTTTAATTGCATCTTCTGCAAGTACAGAGCAGTGTACTTTTACAGGAGGAAGCGCAAGTTCATTTGCAATATCAATATTCTTGATTTGCTGTGCTTGGTCTAAAGTTTTACCTTTTAGCCATTCAGTTACAAGTGAACTTGAAGCAATTGCAGAACCACATCCGTAAGTTTTGAAGCGAGCTTCTTCAATTACACCATTCTCATCCACTTGGATTTGAAGACGCATAACGTCACCACAAGCTGGTGCACCGACCATACCTGTACCTACGTTTTCTGCGTTTTTATCTAAAACACCAACATTACGAGGATTTTCGTAATGATCAATCACTTTTTCGCTATAAGCCATGATGCGTCTCCAAACCTCAGGGTCGGCTGATAATATTTAATATGGGTGCATCTTATTAAATTTCAATATTTAAGCTTAATAAGATGCATGTGTTTGGTTTAAATTAGTGTTCTGTCCATTCAACTTTCGACAGATCAATCCCTTCTTTGTACATATCCCAAAGTGGAGAAAGGTCACGTAATTTTTCTACAGCAGCTTTTGTCACTTCTAGTACGTGATCAATGTCTTCTTCAGTCGTATATTTACCAAAACTGAAGCGAATTGAACTGTGTGCTAACTCATCAGATAAGCCTAATGCACGAAGAACATAAGAAGGTTCTAATGTTGCAGAAGTACAAGCTGAACCAGATGAAACAGCAGCATCTTTAAGTGACATCATTAAAGATTCACCCTCAACGAAATTAAAACTTACGTTTAAGTAGTTTGCTACGTTTTGAGTCGGGTGACCATTTAAGAAAACTTGTTCAAGATCTTGTAGACCATTCCAAAGTTTGTCACGTAGAGTGCGTAAACGAGTTTGTTCAGTAACTAGGTTTTTACCTGCAAGTTCAAATGCTTCACCCATACCAACGATTTGGTGAGTTGCAAGCGTACCAGAACGCATACCGCGCTCATGACCACCACCATGCATTTGAGCTTTAAGACGCACACGTGGACTACGACGTACGTAAAGTGCACCGATACCTTTAGGGCCATAAATTTTGTGAGCAGAGAAACTCATTAAATCAATTTTCATGGTTGATAAATCGATTTCAACTTTACCGGCAGCTTGAGCGGCATCTACGTGGAAATATGTCTTATTCGCACGAGTTAATTCACCAATAGCGGCAACATCAGTCACAGTGCCAATTTCATTATTGACCATCATTAATGAAACAAGAATTGTATCTGGACGTAAAGCAGCTTGAACCATTTCAGGAGTAATTAGACCTGTTTGAGCTTCTGGTTCAAGATAGGTAATTTCAAAGCCTTCTTGTTCTAATTCACGGCAAGTATCTAAAATTGCTTTATGTTCAATTTTACTCGTAATGATGTGTTTGCCTTTTGAAGCGTAGAACTGTGCAACACCTTTCAGTGCAAGGTTGTCAGATTCTGTAGCGCCAGATGTCCAAACGATTTCGCGTGGATCTGCTTTTACAAGATTTGCAACTTGCTCACGAGCGTATTCAACTTTTTCTTCAGCTTGCCAACCATATGCGTGCGAACGTGATGCAGGGTTACCAAAAGTCCCATCGAATGTAAGGCATTCCATCATGCGCTCAGCAACTTGTGGGTCGACTGGAGTCGTTGCAGCATAATCAAGATAAATTGGACGTTTCATGTCAAATACCTGTAACCGATAAAAGGGCTGAATCTAATGGAGCTGTATTCTGGCGGATCGCAACAGTTTGAACGTTATCGCGAGCAACTAAATCAGCAAGAGAGATTTTAGCTAAGTAATCGGCAATGTGGAGGGAGAGTTCTTGCCATAAATCGTGAGTTAGACACATTGCGCCATTTTGGCAGTTACCTTTGTGGTCACAACGTGTTGCATCAACAGTTTCGTTTACAGCTTCAATAATTTCTAAGACCGTAATATCAGAAGCATTACGCGCTAAATGGTATCCACCATTAGCACCACGTACACTCGAAACCAAGCCATGACGCTTTAATTTAGCAAATAGTTGTTCTAAATAAGCCACAGAAATAGTTTGGCGAGTAGCAATTTCTGCCAAAGTAATGGTTTGTTCAGTCGGCTGCAAAGCTAGATCAAGTAATGCAGTCACTGCGTAGCGACCGCGAGTGGTTAAGCGCATGATTCGATACACGTGTAAAAGGCTAGATGATGAAATTTTATGAATTCCGACTAATTTAGTCAAGTATTTTTTCTAAAAACCAACTAAATTAATCGGAATTAAATATGGCGAGGATTCAAACAGATAAAACTTTATTATTTTAATAAATATTCAATAAATTATACACGATTAAAGCCACGAATAGAACCGAAACTATCCCGAATGCAATGTTGATACGTTTTTGGTTGGATTGCATGCGACGAATACGATTTTTATATTGTTTTACCTCTACTTGAAGTGTATTGATTTTAGATCTTTGTAAGTCAATTTTTTCAAGTAATGGTGCAATGCGTTTTCTCGAAGCCTTTGTATCTTGGTCTTCAGAAGCTGTTGTTAACCAATTTTTCCAATCTGCAAGTAATTTCGGTGTTGAGAGATGCAATGCTAAATCTCTGAATTCGTCTTTAAGGGTTTGATCACCTTCAATACGCATTTTTTTCAAACTTCTGCGGTTTGCAAACCCGAAAATTTGAATGATATCGACTAAAGTACTACTTACCTTGAGGTCAGGTTCTTTTTCTGGCGCTTGAAGGTCAAATAAGATGCCTTTATCCGTAAATTGGATATAAAAGTCAAAATAGGGGATATAGCTATTCATTTTAATTGTAATTTGTTGTTCTACAAATTTTTTTGCTTGAAGGCGAACAACACGGTCATGTTTCAAGACGAAAGAATAGAATGTCTCTAAAACTAACATAACAATGTTAAGCAACAAACGGGTATGACCTTGTTGTTGTTGCGATTCACTCATAAATAAATCCTATTCAAATTTAATAAATCTAAAAAGTTCTATTAACACAAACTTAAATTAAGTCTAAGATTACATCATTTATCATTGCTTTGTAGAACAGTTTTGAACAAGGTTCAATAGCGATATTTGATATTATCAATGTATTTTATGCACGAATAGTCAGTTTAGAGGCTAAAATATACAGGAGTGTAACGGTGGATCAAGATGTAAATAACAATAAAGAACAGGAATTAATGGACAACTCACAACCTGCAAACTCACGTAAAACAAAGTATCAACGTAAGTCTACACTTGATTTTCGTAAATATACTAAACAAATTTGGCTTGCTGGTTTAGGTGCTTTTTCTCGCGCAGAGGAAGAAGGTAATAAAATGTTTGACTCTTTAGTCAAAGTTGGTGAAGAGCTTGAATCTAAAACGGTTGAATTTACTGATCAAACAGTAAACAAAGTTGCGGAAAAAACTAAAGAGTCTGTTACGGATAAAAAAGATAAGGTGGAAAAACTTTTAGATCACGGGGTGAGTACTTCGCTTAATCGTATTGGGCTCGTCTCAACTAAAGATGTACAACATCTTGAGAATATGATTTTAGATATTCACCAGAAATTAGATGTGCTCATTGCTGAAAATCAAGCTTTACGAGCTAAACTCGAAAAAAAATGATGGATTTAGAGATAAAACTGTAATTTTGGTATTTTTTGTCGCTTATTTTGATCAAAACAGGTCGAGCAGTATTGCGTTTCCCCCCAAAGCATTGCTATAAAGTCGTCATGGCCTTTTAAAATACAAGCCTTGGATTTTAAACAAACGATATAAGAGGACGTAATCTTCATGAATAAATCAGAATTGATTGATGCAATTGCAGAGAAAGGGGGATTGTCTAAGACTGATGCTGGTAAGGCATTGGACGCGACTATTGCTTCTATTGGCGAAGCGCTGAAAAAAGGTGACTCTGTTACTTTAGTAGGATTTGGTACTTTCAGCGTTAAAGATCGTGCTGCACGCACTGGTCGTAACCCGAAAACTGGCGAAGAATTACAAATTAAAGCAAGCAAAGTTCCTAGCTTTAAAGCTGGTAAAGGTTTAAAAGATTCTGTAGCTTAATTCTTATTAAGTCCAAAACGCGCCGACTTGGCGCGTTTTTTATTAAAAAGAAAATTTATGGCTTCATCTGATATATTCGGTTTAGATTATCAGTTAGAATCGCTTTGAAATAAAATATTGGAATACCTATGGAATCGTTTCGTAAACTCATTAAAGGGTGGCTCGGCAAAGTCCTTCTAGTATTATTTTTGACACCATTGGCATTGGTCGGTATTGAAGGCTATTTCGGTGGCGGAAACAAAGATGGGATTGCTAAAACCGTTAATGATTTAGAAATTTCTAATAAAGAGCTAGAAGTTCAAACGAAGAATTATAAAGATCAATTCTTACAAATGGTTCAAGGTGATGAATCACTTCTGAATCAATCGTATATTGAACAAATGGCTCTAGATAGTTTAATTGATCGTGCTTTATTGGTTCAGCAGGCTGAAAAGTTAGGCATCAGTTTAAGTGATGCTCAGATTGAACAAATGATTGCTCAACAGCCAAGTCTGCAGGTTGATGGTAAATTTTCACAACAAGCTTATGAAAACTATCTTCGATCAATTAATATGACGAGCCAGGGTCTAATCCAAAATTTAAGACAAGATCATGCGCTTCAAATGTTAGTTTCAAGCATTCGTGATAATTCTTTGGTAAGCCAAAGTGATATTCAGCAAATCGCAAATCTACAAGGTGAGCAACGTACGTTATTTATGTCATCTGTAAAATTGGATGATTACAAAACGTCTGTAAAAATAACTGATGCTGAAGTCGCGGCTTATTATGAAAAACATAAAGTGCTGTTTAAGCAACCTGCCTCAGTTGATCTTGATTATGTATTGGTAACGCCTGCTATGGTAGCAAATGCCACAACACCTGTTACAGAGGCAGAATTAAAACAAGCTTATGATCAATATGTAGCTCAACAAAATAAAAATGCCAAAGTTGAAGTCCAACATATTTTGATTACAACAGATAATCGTACTGCGCTTGAGGCTGAAAAAAAAGCCAATGAGGTCTATGCAAAAATTAAATCAGGATTATCTTTTGCAGAGGCCGCTCAACAGTATTCTGAAGATTCTAGTTCCAAAGATAATGCGGGTCGAGTTGATGGTTATGAAGCCGGTGTATTCGGTGATGCTTTTGATAATGCAGTTCAAGCTTCAAAAGGTACGATTTCTAAGCCAGTAAAAACCGATTTTGGTGTACATATTATTCAAGCTAAAGCTGATCAAGTGAATGTTGCTAGTTTTGAGTCTGAAAAAGCACGTCTTGAAGCTGATTTATTAAAATCTAAAAATGCCAATGCTTATTCTGATCTAGTAAATGGTTTGAACGAGCTCGTTGTAAGTAGCGATGCATTAGATGTAGTCCCTCAGGAATTAAAATCGGCTAAATTGGTCACTGCGAATAATGTAACTCTTGCCACTCAAAATACAGTCCTAGCGGATCCTGCTGTAAAATCTAAGATCTTTAGTCAAGATGTAAAAAATGGTGATCGTAACGCGACCAGCAATATACAATTGGCGAATGGTGATACAGTTTGGTTGAAAGTTCGTGAATACCGTGAAGCTGGTGTTCAACCTTTATCAGTAGCAAAAGCGAAGGTTAAAGAAAAGCTGTTGAATCAAAAGGCATATGAAGCTGCTCAAGCAAAAGTTGCTGCAATGTTAAAGGATTTTAAAACACTACCTTCGCAGCAGGTTTTAACTAAGCATCAGCAATCTTTCGTAAATGCTGGTGTTTTTAGTCGTTCTCAAGGTCTTAAACGAGAAATTGAACGTGCTGCATTTAGTGTACCTGCACCTAAAGCAGGAATGTGGTCTGTGACTACAGCTCAATTACCAAATGAAATGGTAATTATCGGTGTGGCTGAGGTAAAAAAACCATCTATGGATTCGATTTCGGCTGAAGAAAAACAGCAGCTTGCACAGCTTTATCAAAACTATCGTGGTACACAATTACTTAAAGATTACACTGAGTATTTAAAGTCAGTTGCAAAAATCAAGTAACTCACCAGTAATTCTATCTTCATAAAAAAAGCACTTCGGTGCTTTTTTTATTTTGCTATGATTTATTCAATTCGATTAATTCAAATAAGTATTACGATATTGGCTTGGACTGCATAGATAATGTTTTTTAAAGGCTTGGCTAAATGCAGTCTCTGATGAATAACCAACTTTGTGCGCGATTTGTTGAATTGAAAGCTGGCTCAAGCGTAAAAGTTGACTGGCTAATCTTAAACGGTGTTTCTGTAAGTATGCTAATGGTGTTTCATTCACCATATTTTGAAATAAATGAGCGAATTTTGAACGCGACATAAAGCAAGTTTCTGCCAATGATTCTACAGTCCAGTTTCGTTCTGGTTGGCTGTGAATCGCTGAAAATGCAGGGCTCAGTTCTGGGTGAGTCAGTGCATTTAACCAGTTATTCTGATCTGTAAGCGTGGAAATGTAATCTCTCACGCATTCGATTAACATAATACTCACCACGTGATCCATAATCTTATGGCGACCAGGTCGGTTCATCTTGGTTTCATCAGCTACGAAATAAAGCCCGATCCTTAACCACTCCGGCTCTCTAGCATTCAGTGCATTGTTTAAATGGATATAAGTGGGTAAGGCTTGAATCAATGGTCCACCCATAATACTGTCCATGTTAGATCGTATACTGAAGATGAGAGATTTCTCAGATTTATCATCTTCGTCACCGAGGATAATTTCATCATCTCTTAAACCTTTAAATAAATGTTCTATTTGAGTAATGTTGACTAATCTTTGTTCTTGATGGCTATAGGCTTGATGTGACATTCCAGAAGGAATAATTGCCATATCTCCAGCTTTTAAGTGTAGCTGTTCGCCATTTTGAAATTTAAAAAAGGCTTCACCGTATAATAAAATATAGGTAATCATGGCTGTTTGATGACTTAACTCAAAAGCCCATTTACCTTGTGCTTGAAGGTAGAGATATTCCGTATTTTTGAGGTGAATATCTTCAAAAACTTGACTGAGGGCATCCATGTTTTTTGTATATTCCCTATACGCTTACAATTGCTGAATCTTAACATGTGTAAATATTTCTATAATGTATTTTAACTTCAAAATCATCGTGGAAATACGACTCAATAGCTTTTTTGGACGATTACGACTGTATTTGAAGTTTGAAATGACCAAAGATAAAAATAAGAAATAGAAAAGGAAAATTGCAAGTGAATGCAAAGGTAAAAGTTGAAGAGTTATTGAGTCAGAACCCGATAGCGCAAGGCTTACAACTGGATAAGAAGCGTTACTTATGGTTGCTTAGTCCAGCACTACCTGTATTAGGGATGGGCTTTTTGGCTGGATATCAATACGGACCTAAAGCAACTAAAAAATTGTTTGCATTAGGTGGACCTTTATTATTACACGTAATTATTCCCACCATTGATGCTTTGGTCGGTACTGATGAGAATAATCCGAGTGATGAGCAGATCAAAAAATTAGTCAGTGATCCTTACTATGATCGTATAGTAAAAATGTTTGTTCCTTTACAATATGCAGCCAATTTTTTTGCTGGGTACGTGGTCTCTCGTAAAGAAACCCCATTGTTGGATCAGTTGTTGATTGGTTGTACTATGGGGTTGATCAACGGTATTGGTGTGAATACTGCCCATGAACTATGCCATCGACCGAAGCGTGCAGATCATTATTGGTCACACGTGACACTAGCACCACTTGGATACAATCATTTCCGTATTGAGCACCCATATGGGCATCATAAGCGCGCAGCTACTCCAGAAGATCCAGCGACTTCTAAGATGGGTGAGACCTTTTACGAGTTTCTTCCAAGAACCATTAGCGGTGGCTTGAAGTCAGCAATACAGATTGAAAAACATCGATTAAATCGTAAGGGTGAGTCGTTCTTTTCACTGAAAAATGAGTTATTTCACGGCGCAGCCATTAGTGCAACTTTTCACGCAACGATGCTAAAACTGTATGGTAAGAAAATTTTACCATTCTTAGCCATACAGTCACTTTACGGTGTGACTTTATTTGAAATGGTCAACTATCTTGAGCACTACGGCTTATTGCGAGAAAAGAAAGAAGATGGAAGTTATTCGCGTACTATGCCTGAACATAGTTGGAATAATAATAACATCACAACCAATCTATTCTTATACCAGTTGCAGCGCCATTCGGATCATCATGCTTATCCGACACGACCATTCCAAGCATTGAGAAACTTTGAAGAAGCGCCAGTGTTGCCAAGTGGATATGCGACGATGTTGATCCCAGTTTTAATACCTAAGTTATGGTTTAAAATTATGGATAAGCGCGTATTTGACCATTATGGTGGCGATTTAAATAAAGCCAATATTCATCCAAAACGACGAGCAAAAATTTTTAAAAAATTTGGTGTTATTGATAAATTATTGGGCTAACACTCAAAAATAAAAAAAACCGACCATGGGTCGGTTTTTTTATAATACTCTTAACATGCGTATTTCGCATGCATCACTATGTCCAGTATTTCCTAATGGGTGTTGTAGATGTTGAAAACCTAATTTTTCATATAATTTTACAGCCTGCCAGAGAGATGCTGTGGTTTCGAGATAAATTTGCGTGTAACCCTGATCTCGTGCAAATTGGATACATTTTTCTAGAATTTGTTTTGCAAAACCCAAACCTCGTATTGAGGGCATAAAATACATTTTTTGTATCTCTAGGGTGTTTTCGTGGCACAGCAAAGGTGCAATGCCCCCACCACCAAAGACCTCGTGTTGGTCATTGCTAATAACCCAATATATGGAGTGAGGTTTTGTATAAACGTCATAGAGTTGATCTAGAATTGGATCTGCTACTGCGAAGCCTGATTCAGCAGCGAGAGCAAACTCCACTGAGACTTCACGAATGATTTTTGCAATATGGAGATTATCTTGGGGTTGAATAGTTCGAATAAAGTACATAATCGATGAAACTTAGTAAATCTTCACAGAGTATATCTAAGTTTCATCGGAGTTGAGTTTAATTCAACGTGATTTATTTCAATTCGCTTGATGATTTTCCAAGTTCACGGCGCGCAACAATAAGCTGTTGAATTTGTTGTGTGCCCTCGAAGATATCTAGGATTTTGGAGTCACGCGCCCATTTTTCCAACAACTCATCTTCGGTATAGCCTACACTTGCAGCAAGTTCGACACACTTCAATGTAATTTCATTACAAATTCGTCCAGCTTTCGCTTTTGCAATTGAAGCTTCACGCGAGTTAGGCTTTTTATTGTCAGCCATCCATGCAGCTTTTAGGGTTAATAAACGAGCAGCTTCCCATTCTGCTTCCATACGATAAATCTGAGCTGCAATATTTGAGGATTGAAGGTAGGGGGTGGCATATTCAGCATCTAGTTGGTCTTTAAAAATTTCCTTGATACGCTCTAAAGACGCTTTAGAGCACCCAACTGCCATTGCGGCCACAAGAGGGCGTGTATTATCAAAAGTTTCCATGACGCCAGCGAAACCTTTTGCAACATCGATTTCAGCATTGCCTAATAAATTTGCAGCAGGGACACGACAATCGATAAAGCGAATGACAGCAGTATCTGAAGCTTTAATTCCGAGTTTATGTTCAAGACGTTCAACGGTCATGCCAGGCGTGCCTTTAGGAACAACAAATGATTTGATTGCTGCACGCCCAAGTTTTTTATCGAGTGTTGCCCAAACCACGACTGAATCAGCTCGTTCACCAGAAGTGACGAAAATTTTCTCGCCATTTAAAATATAATCATCACCATCTTTAGTTGCTGTGGTGCGTATTGCTGCAGAATCAGATCCACAGCCTGGTTCGGTAATTGCCATCGCAGCCCAAGTTCCTTTGAAGCGTTCAAGTTGCTCTTCATTGGCTACAGCAGCAATTGCAGAGTTACCTAATCCTTGGCGAGGCATGGTAAGTAATAAACCAGTATCGCCATAACACATCTCAATTACACCCAAAGCAGTAGACATGTTCACGCCATTTTTGTTGCCTTGAGTCGTATCTCCACGTTTATTGACGGCAGCGCCAGCATTCATGCCATCGCCACCTTCATTCATACCATCCAATAGGGATGCTAACATGTCGAGTTCTTTGGGATAATCATGTTCAGCTTTATCATATTTGCGTGAAATAGGGCGAAGCACGTTTAACGCTGTCTGATGAGCTTGATCAACAAGCATTTTAAATTTTCTCGGATTTTCTAAATTCATCATCTTTGTCCTTAAATTTTTATTATTTGATTAAGCATGTAAACCAGAATGCATAATGGCAGTAGCACGCAAATCCCGATACCAACGTTCAACTGGATGTTCTTTGGTAAAGCCATGTCCACCTAAGAGTTGTACGCCATCAGTGCCAATTTTCATTGATTTTTCTGCACACAAAATTCGTGCTAAGTATGCTTCACGATAGAAACTTAAACCTGATTCTGCGCGGCTTGCAGCATTCAAAACCAACATTTTCATAGCATCAATTTCAATAGCCATATCCGCGATCATAAATGCAACACTTTGACGGTGGGATATTGGTTCACCAAATGCAGTGCGTTCATTGGCATACTGAATGCAATATTGTTTAACCGCTTGGCATGTACCCACTGCCATTGCACACCACATTAAATTGCCCAGATCAATGAACGCTGTATAATCAAAATCTTGCTCATTTAGTTTAAATGCTGGTGTGTTGTTAAATTTTAGGCTCACAGATTGGGTTGCTTTCAGCCCCATTGCTGGATTTGCTTTATATGAAATCGTTTCATTTCGCTCAACAATGAAAACCTGAGCTGTTCCATCTAAATCTGCGGAAACCAATAAAAGATCTGCCTGCTCACCTAGAATAACGATAGTTTTTTCACCATTAATGACAAAATGATCGCCTTGGCGTGTCGCTTTTGTTTTTAATTGGAAAGGGTTGAAAGCAGGTGTATTTTCCTGAACAGCAAAAGTTGCAAATAGATCATCTTGTTCGCTAAATGCCGACAAATACTTATTTTGAATCTCTGCTGAACCCCACTGTGTAATTGCATTAATGACTGAGAACGTGGAGAGTAATGTAGCTGTTAATGAGAAGTCACCTTGTGCAAGTTGCTCTGCGATCAGCACATTTGTAACCACATTCTTTTCTGAAGCAACGCCGCCGTATTGTTCAGGCAATGCATAATAATTGACACCTAAATCTTTAAATTGAGCCCATAAGTTTTCTGGAAAAGTAGCTTGGTGGTCGGCTGTATGTGCTAGGGGGTAGAGAACTTCATGAGCAAATTGTTGCATCGCATCAACAGTCATCTGTTGTTCTTCAGAAAGGCTGAGATCAAATAACCCTTTTTGCTGATTGGATAGACGTTGAGTCGGAGTATTGGATTTTTGTTTAAAAATTTTCTGTGTAGAGCCCAAGGTTTTAAATCCAGCCTTAGAACCTTGATAAAGCGAGCGTTCGATAATTTTTCTTAGTTTTAATTGATCGATTAAATCACTGCCTGCGAGCTTAGTGATCAAGGCTAAGCCTAAACCTTGCGCTTTGTTTGCGATATCATTCATTGTTGTAAATTCCCTGATGGTTTTTTTATACAACAAGATCGTGACATGTGTTTAGTGAAATGACTATGTCGAAAATGACTAGCTTA
Source organism: Acinetobacter sp. ANC_7511 (assembly GCF_056779975.1). NCBI lineage: Bacteria > Pseudomonadati > Pseudomonadota > Gammaproteobacteria > Moraxellales > Moraxellaceae > Acinetobacter > Acinetobacter sp. ANC_7511. Next base: position 99,164 of record NZ_JBWYIY010000001.1, on the reverse strand, counting down.
AAAGACTTTTTTGACCAAACAGATAAATGGTAATTGAATAGGTATTCTAATGAAATTTAAGATATATTCTTTTTAGTAATTAAATTTTTTATTTAATAAATTGACCATAGTGACACGATAGATCACTATGGTCTTTGTTCCTTAAACATATGATTGGATCATTTTGCGCACATTTGTTTTTGCTTCGATCACAGTCATGAATGTATATGCACCTATGAACTTACGGCTGATGAACATAAATTCTTTCGGTGGAACTGAAAAATAGCGCGATGCCATCGACTTGGATGCTCGTTGCATCACACGGCTATGCAGTTGGCTTTGTTTCCAATCATAGCGCTGCTGTTCATCCATAATGCCTGTTGGTAGGTCTGGATTATTGCTATAAGTACTAAAAGCTTCAGTAGCTAGAAGGAACACTTTTGCCATGTCAGGTTTAATGCTTAATGGCATTGCATCGAAAAACTCATAACCTGTCATAGCATTGACCATGGCTTGAGCATCATGATGATAGCCCGCGGTAATTAAATTACGAGCTACCTTGAGGAGTTGATCATCAAATTGACGGATCGCACCGAAGTCTAAAAGAATGATTTTATCTTCAATTTGCGCGCCGTCACCTAAGCGTACTAGGTAGTTACCAAAGTTAGGATCAGTCTGCATCTCGCCCCATTCAAACACTTCACGAACGGCAATTTCAAGCGATGCTTCACCTAATTTGTTGCGACGTTCCTGAGGGAGTGAAAGCATGACTGGGCTATTAATCGGAACACCACGCTCAAAAGTCATACAAAGCACTTGATCTGTACAATATGGATCAATAATTTGTGGAACAACATAACGCGGATCATCTTTTAAACGCGCTCTAAAACGACGTGTTGTTTCAGCTTCAATTTTGTAATTTACTTCACGGTGCATCATTTCGCGAACCTCATCAAACCATTGATCAAATTCACGAGTTTGAGGAACCATGCGTGTAAGTTTGAGCATGTTCTTAAACAAGCTCATATCTGAGTCAATTGCGCTTGCTACACCGGGATATTGAACTTTGAGCACCAATTCAAGACCATCAGACTTACGTGTTGCACGGTGAACCTGTGCTAATGATGCGGTGCCTAAAGGCTCATGATCAATAGTGAGATCATCGAGTTTAGAGCCAAGTTGGTTGCGCAGTTGCTCATGTATCGCAGGCCACGCGAGGGCAACGGTCTGATTATTTAAAGTGTTTAAAGCTTGCGTGATCTCTTCAGGTAGAAAATGCTCACCATATAACGCCATCATTTGACCAATTTTGACGATAGAGCCTTTTAATTTACCGATTTCAGCAACGAGATAGTCAGCTTGTTCTTTCATCGCTTGTTTACGTTTTTTTTCTTTTTCTTCTTCGCTTGAAAAAATAGAACTCGCACTTGAAGCAGCCCAGCGTGTGCCAGCCAGTAGAGAAGCTTTCGCAATCGAAAGACGGCGATCCATTGAAGAAGTTTTTAATTGTTTAAGCTTTTCATTCTGATCTGACATGAAGTTTAGGTCCTTTAAGCGAATCGCGCAGAGAAATCATTGTATTGAATATTACATGTTATGAACGTATTAAAATAGTTCAAGTATTTCAATATCAGGTGTATAAATGGTCAATTTATTCAAACTGAAATAGCCTAAGCTTTTTAAAGTCGATATTTAACTGGGAGTTGAGCTCGAGTAGACAGAGACACGCGATACTCAGAGATGAATAACTTCATTAAGTTGACAACAGTTTCATGAATAAATCCAAGGGCATATGCTTTGATAATAATGACGCTAGGTAAGCTGAAGAAAAAATATTTAACATCATCCAAACTTGGATTTTCAAAAATTTGATGATCCATCAAAAATTGCTTAAGAAATTGTTTTTCTGTTGTGACACGAGGGGAAGAATCATCACCCCAGTAATTTTGACGCATTGCCATTAAATTATTGTGTTTATAACTCATACTTTAACTTTTGAAATTCACTTTAACTTTTATTAGTTTGAGTCTAAATTTTCTTTTTCAAGTCTGGTGAGCTTTTCGAGAGACAAAAAAAGCGGGCAAAGCCCGCTTTTTTTTAACAGTTAATTAAACTGCTACGATGTCAACAGCGTTAGGACCTTTAGGACCTTGAGTTACGCTGAATTCAACTTGTTGGCCTTCAGCCAAAGTTTTAAAGCCTGAACCCTTGATTTCGCTAAAGTGAGCAAAAACGTCAGGACCGTTTTCTTGTTGGATGAAACCGAAACCTTTAGTTTCGTTGAACCATTTAACTGTACCTTTAACAGTATTAGACATAATAGGAATCCTAATAAAACTTTAATGTTATGAGTTTGAACTCAATGATGTAACTTGGAAAAAAAATGAAACTTAAAATCTGAAACCAAACGTAGGATTATGACTAACACTGCGAAATAAAAGATTTAATGAAACAACATAAATTTTCTAGTTGGCTTCGAGTATACACGATTATTTTCAATATCGTTAGTTTTAATCAACTTTCTCGCTATTTTAAAACCTGAATGAGTAGACCTTATTCAATGGATAATTCTAACTATTCAAATTTTCAATACAAATTTGCCGAATAACACCGATAGAACTTTTTATTAATAAGATAAAACAAGGTATCATAGACCGTTTTTAAAAAATTGACCTTGGAGACGCCTTAAGTGGATCGACCGACTATTAGCCCTGAACATCTACAGGAAGCCGCTGAAAACTTAACAACTATTCGAGATTTTATTCGTTTTGGAGTTACAGCATTACGTCAATACGATGCACACTTAGGTCAAGGTACTGAAGATTATTTTGCTGAAAGTTCTGCTTTAGTTTTACAAACTTTGTCACTAGACTGGAATGCCGATGCTGAGATTTTAGACTCAAAATTGCTGCCAAGCGAAGTTGCGGAATTCTTGAGTTTACTCGAACGTCGTATCAATGACCGTGTTCCTACTTCATATTTATTAAATCTTGCTTATTTCTTTGGTAAACCATTTTATGTAGATGAGCGTGTACTGATTCCACGCTCACCAATCGTTGAGCTAATTGAAAATCGTTTTGCACCTTATTGTTTGACTGAAAATGGTGAAATGGGTGAAGCGGTCAATAATTTGCCAGTGAATCCAAATCCTAAAACTCCACAGCGTATTTTGGATATGTGTACTGGCTCTGGTTGTATCGCAATTGCTTTGGCATATGCATTCCCTGATTCTGAAGTCGATGCTACTGATATTTCAAAAGAAGCCCTTGAGGTTGCTCAAATCAACTGTGAGCATCACAATAAACAGTATCAAGTCGCTTTATTGGAATCTGATCTTTTCGCTAAAATACCTGCTGAAAATCAATACGATTTAATTATTTCTAATCCGCCGTATGTCGATGCTGAAGATATGGCAGATTTACCAGATGAGTTTCATCACGAGCCAGAATTGGCATTGGCAGCGGGTCAAGATGGTTTGGATCTTGTGCGTAAAATGCTGGCTCAAGCCGCAGACTATTTAACTGAAGATGGTTTAATCGTCATTGAAGTGGGCAACTCAGAATGGGCGATGAAGCAAAACTTTAATACTGTTGATTTCTACTGGTTGCAATTCCAACGTGGTGGATCAGGTATTTTTGCACTGACTGCAGCACAATGCCGTCAATATCGTGATTTATTCATTCAATCTGTTCAAGTTTAAAGGAGTTGTTGAACATGGCTGGCAATAGTATTGGACAATTGTTCCGTGTAACAACTTGTGGTGAATCTCACGGTGTGGGTTTGATGGCGATTGTAGATGGAGTTCCACCAGGTCTGAAGTTATCAGCTGAGGACTTACAAATAGACTTAGATCGTCGTAAACCAGGTACCTCTAAATTTGCAACACAACGCAAAGAACCAGATGAAGTTGAAATTATTTCAGGTGTGTTCGAAGGTAAAACCACTGGGACATCCATTGGTCTTTTAATTCGTAATACAGACCAAAAATCTAAAGATTACGGTAATATCGCACAAACTTTCCGTCCAGGTCATGCAGACTATACCTATACACAAAAGTATGGTTTCCGTGATTACCGTGGTGGTGGTCGCTCAAGCGCACGTGAAACAGCGATGCGTGTTGCAGCGGGTGCAATTGCTAAAAAATTCTTATTTGAAAAATTTGGTATTGAAATCCGTGGCCATGTAACTCAAATCGGAACTGAAAAAACAGCAAAATTAGATTGGAATGAAGTGCCGAATAATCCATTCTTTTGTGGTGATGTTGATGCCGTACCACGCTTTGAAGCACTTGTGACATCATTGCGTGAAAAAGGAACAAGCTGTGGAGCACGACTTGAAATTATTGCTTCTAAAGTACCCGTAGGCTGGGGAGAACCTGTTTTCGACCGTTTAGATGCTGATATCGCACATGCGATGATGTCAATTAATGCGGTTAAAGGTGTAGAGATTGGTGATGGTTTTGGTGTGGCTGAACAATTTGGTCATGAAACACGTGATGAACTGACAACTGATGGCTTCTTAGCGAATCACGCTGGTGGTATATTAGGTGGTATCTCAAGTGGTCAAGATATTCGTGTATCAATTGCACTAAAACCTACTGCTTCTATTACCACACCAGGCAAAACGATTACCATTAATCGTGAAGATACGGATGTTCTTACTAAAGGTCGTCACGATCCTTGTGTGGGTGTTCGTGCGACACCAATCGCTGAAGCGATGCTTGCAATCGTGTTAATGGATCACTTTATGCGTCATCGTGCCCAAAATGCCGACGTTGTTGCGCCATTTGAGCCAATTTAACCAAAGTAAAAAAGCGTATGATGTAAAAAGCCAGATGATTGATCTGGCTTTTTAATATAATTTTAAAATTGCAATTGAACGTTTTATGGGGAATTCAATTGAAAATAAGGATATTGGTTGGGGCGATGGTCTTATGCGGATTATCGTATAGTTATGCGAATGGCTTAACACAATCTCAGTTTGATATTGAAGTGAAGTCAATTTATAACGAAATTGAAGCGAGTCAAATTCGATTACATCAATCGGTCGATAGTAAGCAGAATATTTCGTTGATCATTCAAAGAGCTTGTGAATATGCAGATGCATTAAATGCTTTAGAGCGAATAGCACAAAAGAATATTCATATGGCTAAAGCAAAAGAAGAAGCATTATTTGCAAAAAAAATGAGAAATTCTTTTGAGTTATCATTCCAAGATTTAGGAACAAGTTATCAAAAAAGTTGTAAGCCTTAAAAAAAGCCAGTTCAACGAACTGGCTTTTTAGTGAATAATTCATTTATTCGATAGTTTGACCTGTATAACCTTTGATAAATGTTAAGTAAGCAGAAGACTTCTGACCGTCAGCTTGCAGGATGGGACGAGTCACTTCGCCGTTAGCTGTCACGATTTTTAGATCAATTTGTTTTGCGTCTCTAAATGAGTTTAAAAAACTTACAGGAACGACAATAAAATTAGATGAATTCGTTACACCAGCTGCAGTTGCATATTGGGTTGGTTGAATTGTTGAATAGACATAAGGCTGACCATCAACAATAAAGTTCAATTGTTTTATATCGTGCTGTATAGTGTCATTTACATCTGCAGTTATTTTAAAACCATTACGCTTTTCATCATTCCAACGGAGTGCAAGCTCAGGGCAAATTTCATCAGTAGCACAGATGAGAGGTCCTTTGGTTACAACACGTTCTGGATAACTTCCTGCACAACCTGTTAATACAACCAATGCTGAAATAAGCGCTAGTTTGATTTTCATGATTTTACCTATTGTCTTGTTTATTATAACTGTGTACACAATTTGTTAAATCTAACGAAAAATTCTAAAAAATGAAATGCCTAGCAGTCTAATAACACGTTGCAGTTTTGTATCGATGATTAAAAAAAGACCCATAGTGGGTCTTTTTTTACTTTTGCTTAAATTGTTGGTAGCCACTTTTAAATGTTTGATAGGCAAACGATGCATGCCCATCTTTTAAAATGCTATGCGTAATAGCACCTTGATCTGTTACTACAGCAATATCGATAGATTTAGACTGATCAAACATAACGACAAAATTCATTGGTACATCAATGTAATTTGTAGAGTTAATGAGATCAGAATTGTTGACTGATCGTGTATTGGTTTGAGTTAAAGTTGTGTAAGGATAAGTTTGACCATCTAGCGTGAAAATCACTTGCTTGATATCAAAAGATTTTCGATCAAATAGATTGGTATGTACTCTAAATAAATTATTGCTCTGCTGTTTCCAATCAAATGTTAACTCAGTGCATGGTTTTGATGGTTCACAAATCACCTGACCACGTGTTTCAATTCGTTTGGCATTTTCTGAAGGTTTAAAATCAATAACATTAGATGCATAAGCTTTTGCAGAACTTGCATTTGGTTTATTGGATACAACTATACACCCACTCAGTGAAAGAGCAGTAAGAATAGATATAAATTGAACTTTCATTATTATCAACCAGTTAAATAGATGTTGTTTTTGTATATGCTAAATTTAGCATACAATCCATATAAATGTTAACCAGTTATCAAAAAATATATATTTATTGTCGTGTTTTGCTATTTTTCTTTTTGTGATGCTTGTCAGGTTGCTTGAATTAAGTTTAAAGGTGGTAAAAAATAATTGATTGAGTCCTTTATGGTCAAACGTTTCTATTTTTGATTGAACACTTTTCAAAAGGTGATATAACTAAAAATAAAGCGTTAATAAAAGAGTATGAAATGAAAACGACTGTGAAATATGTGGTGCTGAAGAGCAAAGACTATCAATTGGGCACTCCATTGTTTGAAGAAACCATCGAGGCAGACTATGCGTATTTCGATTCAATTCCATCAGTCATTCAGTACCAGAATCATGAGTTTAAAGTGAAGTCAAAAGAACTTAATCGAAAGCAAATATTTGATGACTTTGAAGAATCACAAACAATCTTAGTTAAAGTCATCGCACTGAATTAATTTAATGGCAGCCTTGAGCTGCCTTACTCATTCTCATCACTATTCATTATCTATTTTATAATATTATAGTTCTATTCGAAATTAAGCACGGTTCAATATGCACCAAACATTCCCAATCCAAAGTAGGTTAGGTGGATTCTACTTTTTCTATAGCACCATTGTGGATTATTATTAACTTAAAATTATATATTTATTAGTAGTTTATATAAATTTTAACGATGCTATAAAAGTCTTAAAAAATCACGTGTAGACTATTTGTAGACTGTTGAGAAGCATGATTTAATAAACTTACTGAAGGTTTATTGGATTAATCATGAAACTCAACAAGTCTAATGTTGATGCTATCCCATTGACGGATTCTGGTCAAAAAATTATTAGAGATACAGATTTGATCGGTTTCGCGATTCGAGTCACCACTAAATCAAAATCCTATATTGTAGAACGGAGACACGAGGGGAAACTTTATCGAGTCGTGATTGGGAAAGCGAACGAAATATCCGTAAATTCTGCTCGAGCAAAAGCCCAAATGATTTTGGCTCAAATCTCCAATGGGGAATACATTAGTCTAAATGAAAAAGTTTCCGTAAATAATTTTTTAAATATCACTGTCGATGAAGCTTTAAAGATTTATATCGATAGAAATGATTTCAAACCTAAAACAATTAGGCAGTATAAAAAATACTTTGATTTATACTTAAAGTGGTCAGATCGTACGCTCTTTGAAATAACAAAAAAGAAGTCCTGGATAAATTTATCGAAGTATCTGAGCTCAGCAAGTCATCAGCCAATGGTGCAATTTCATTGCTCGGCACGGTTTGGAAATATATTCATGTGCTTTATTCGACCTATGAAAACCCAATTTTAAAAAGCAATCCGGTAGATATTATTGCCGTAACTAAAGGCTGGAATAAGATTGAAAGTCGTAATAGGCATTTAGATAAAAGTATCATTCATAAGTACTACAACGCCGTTTTGAATTATGAGGATGAACTTAATCTAGAAAATACAGCACGATCCAACACGCATAGAGATATCATTTTATTTACCATGTATACCGGTTGTCGTCGTCAAGAAGTCTGCGGTCTTAAATGGGAAGATGTAAATTTTAAAGAAGGTATAGTTATTTTTAGAGACACGAAAAATGGTTCAAATCATGAGTTTCCAGTAGGGGACCACTTACTATCCGTACTAAAAGAAAGATACTTACTTAAAGAAAATGATTGGGTATTCCCGGCGACTAAACTTCCAACGTCTCATAATATTCACGCTACTGTAGTAGATACTGCACTCAAAAAAATAGGTACCCAAGTTAATTTTTATGTATCGATGCATGATTTTAGACGCACCTTCGCGACGATATGTAATTTACTAAGATTTAATATCTATGTGACTAAACGACTGCTAAACCATACTGCTAGACCGCGTTTAGATGTCACAGGTGGATATGTACAAATACCGATGGAGGAATTAAGAGCTTCCATGAATATGATTGAGGCTGTATACCAAGGAAAAATTGATTGTTTTAACTACGAAAGTGTCTGGGATGAAAGACTCAAACAATTAAAGGCAGGATAAACCTGCCTTTTTAATTATGCGTATTGTGCTGTGCAGGTGACAGTTCTTCTTTTTTCGAAAGCGAGTACATCAGCTTTTCTATAAGCAACTCGACGACCTATTTTGGTGTAGGGAAGTTCAGACCCATCACAGCGCATTCTGGCTAAAGTCCACGGGGAACAATCTAAATATAGAGCTACCAAATCTTGTCCAAACTTTTGATCATTAGGTGCATCTAAAAATGGTTTTAATAATTTAGATCGTTCATCTTCATTGATATTCTTAAAACTTTTCAAAGCCATGAAAACACCTCTGTTGTTTGTATTTGTTTTTCATTTTGAAAATCTGATACATAAATTTTTTTCATTACTTTCTCCAAGTTGCTTCTTTAAACTTTGCATTGATGACCAAAGAATCAATTTCACCAATACCAACATTTTCGAAAATATGGGTCATTCGCGTCCCGATCACTGTCAGTGTTCGGGTAATAGAGGAATAATTAAATTTCATGTTTTCACCATACTTTTCGCATAGTTATCTATATCGACTTTAACCGCTGCAAATTGCTTTACCTCAATCTGTGCCAAGGCATCTAAGCCTAAGTATTCACAAACGGTTTTAGTGTCTAAGCCACGTTCTGCAATGAAGTCTTGAAGCTGAGCAAGTTGCTCATTTGAAATGCCATTGAATTCAGGTGAATTGAGCCATTTCTTTTCATCTTTGTTGTATGGACAGCCTAGTTCTTTAGCCCGACGCTGAACTGCGTACCACATATCCATTACGTAACGATGGCCCTGAGGTAATGATTCAGTGAGTTGGTTTAAATCCCCAGCATGTTGAGCTTCTGAGCAACTTTGTTTCCAATTTTCAAAGTCTTCATCCGCTTTGATGGTTTCCAACTGCTCAGGTGTCATTCTGTTGATATGGTCTTTCGCTTGTTTAATGATGTCAGCCAAGAATGTAGGATTCTGTTTTAAGTCAGGTACCCACACCTCACCAGTTTCACCACCTAAGCCACCAGCATTTTTTGCATGATGAGTAGGGCAAGGCTTAAAGCTAATGACACGTGCATTTTTACCTTCACCTGTAGTCACGGTAGTCAGGTAACCCATAATGTCTGCAATACGGTAAAGCTCATTACGGTTCTTACCGCCTAGATCAGGACGATATACAATTTGTTCGCCGTTTTGATCTTCAGAAGCATGTGCAATGAAAACCACGTCCTTGCCTGATGCAATCAATGTATTTACATATTGTTTGAAGATATTGTTCGCTAAACCTTGAGCTTTTAATTTCAGTGAACCATCTTTTTGTTTGTTGGTATTGTTTAAGGCCAAGTGCGTCTTGATGCTTTCAAGCATGGCGCCAACAGTATCAATAACCACTGTGTTATATGGTGCTAAATCTTGAGGTGTGAGATTTGCTACATCCGACCATTGTTGAACTTGAACTACTGCACCACGACGAAGCTCACCAGTACGATGTGCACCTTTATCAAAGTCAAAGGAAATTGCTTTATCACCTGTAAAGCCAATCGAAGTTTTGCCAAGTCCTGGATCCGCATAGAGATAAATAATGATTGCTTGAACCAATAGTGTTTGGTTCGCTTCAATGATAGGAAGGGCCATTACACACCCCCTAACATGCGATTCTGATGCATGTGAGTGATCAACATTTGATTAATGTTGTAATGGTCATTGTGATCTGTAAAATCTGATACTGAGTTACCTAAGACATCGTGAATTTTGTCGATCGTCAGCGATGTAATCATTGCATCATCAAATTCACTACCAGGAACGCCGTAATCATTCGTAAACTTTTCATAGTCAAATGACACGTCGAGTGTGTATTCATCAAAACGTATTACAGCGTAGCCAGTCGATTCAGAAGTCAGTTTTAATGCTGCGACTGATGTTTGATTAGGTATATAGCTTGAGTAGCTAAGCTTCAAATCTGTCGCTTGAGGTTGTTTAGTGAAGACTAATGCACCAATCGTTACAGTAGATATCATTAAACTTACGGCGACGGTATTGAATGGGCTAAAATTTAGATTCATAATTGATCTCGCAGTGATGCAAAGCACCCATGAGTTCGAAGGCAGGGGTGCTTTTTTGTTGTGTACGAGATAAAGGTAAGTTAACTTACCTAAAATGTCAAATAGTAATTTAGCTTACCCAAGGTTGGGCCAATTTTCTGGTACAAGTGCATGTGGAGGTGCCCAAAATGGTTCAATCATACAATCTGTAAACCATTGTTCATTGAAAAGTGCATGTTCTGTAACAATGATTTGAAAATTAGGTACTTCCTCTTTTATAAAATTAATTAGGAACTTGAACAAGTTTTTTACTGCTTGAATATCATCTCTATTATAGTGTTTGTTATCGCGTAAATCAGTTTTGGCTTCTAATCCTAATTGAGGAAAGTATACTTGACTTGGTTGATCGAAAATTATGAAAGATGGAACTGGGCAACTAAAATTTTGAAAATAATAATGAAAAGCTAAAAGAGCAGAAATATGTAAAGCTAGATGATTAGCACCACTACCTATTTTATTCATAGGTATAGATTTTCCAGAAGATCTTGTTGTAATTAAAGTTAAATTTTTTAAATCGAATCTGGTTGTAGAAGTACCATGTTCATAATTTAATAGTTTCAAATACTCGGTAATTTTTAAAGAAATCTGAAAAATAATTGAATCTAATTTCTCCGAAATACTATCATACTCTTCAAGAGCTGTTTTTAGATCTGAAAGTTTGAGCTGTTTTTGAATTAATTCTTCTTGAAGGCTTTCAGACGATTTAATATTTATATTCTCGATGAAACTTTTAATTTTTCCAATTAAAATATAATAGTTTGCAAGATCGAATGAATCATTTAAATATGTATTATTGGCTTCATTGAGATCTGCAAGTTGATGATTTAGTTTGATAATATTTTTATCTATATCATTGATTCTCTTTGATAATTCATCAAAAACTTTGTCTTTATTAAGATCATCAGAAATCTTATTGTAAGTTTTTAGTTTTTTACTAATACTTACCAAGTCTGATTTAACTAAGTTAATAATTTCATTGAAACTTTGACTATCTGATAACTCTATATTTTTGAAAGCATTTATTGTAGATAGCCTAGATTCCAATAGTTTTTGATTTGTAAAATAAGTGTCTTTTTCTGAGAAAAATTTTTCTAGTAGAGACTGTTCAGTAATTAATTTGCTTTTTTCCTTTCGGAGCTCGAGAATTTCTCTTTGGATACTAACGATTGCTTCGGAAAAATCTTCTTGAAGATTAGCTTCACTAGTTTTTAATTTTACTAAACTTAAGAGTTTTTCTGGTGATAATACATTTGAAATGTCGATTTTAAAATTTGATGCTTCATTTTTTAGATGATCAAATATTAAATAGCTGCCATCATTTTGTTCATTTTCAATTCTTTTTTCAATTAAATTTATATCTTTTGATAACTGTTTGATTTTTTCGAAGATTATTCTATATTCTAAGGATTCCGCTTTCACGATAATTGGGAAAGTATCTTTAATGGCTTGAGGAATAAAACTTTCTGATTGTCTGTAGAACAAACTATCTTTATTTGCTATTAAAGATTGAGGCTGAAATAAATAAAATTTGGTATGAGATAAATTGATATTAAATGAAGTACGTGTTTGATTAGAATCAACATTCGTATATTCATTCGGAATATTCAGTAAATTATTAAATAACAAGGTTAAAGTATCATCATTAGAGTTATTTTCTAATTCTTTGAAATCACAAGCAGTGAGATCTACTCCTCTTTTTAACATTAACTGGCTACAGCTAGCTTTTCCATTTTCGGGTAGTTTCTTTGCAATCAATACATCTTGCTCACCTATAGTATAAATTACACTAACCCATGAAACCTTAGACGTGATAACACCTTCTGCAATTAAACAATCTGATTTTCCCAAGCAATATTCAATAATATTGATAATTGAAGATTTTCCAGTAGAGCTTAATCCTGTAATAATATTTAGCCCATTAATTTTGAAGTTAATACTTCTAACATCACCATTGTGACTATATATATGTATGGATTTAATTTTCATGGATTAATACCTAGCGTAATAAATATACCAGTTACATCATCTATTTTTGAAATAGAGTTAGAAATAGTATTAGAAGTTTGGAATTCATATTTAAGATTGGTTTTAAAGTAACTTTTATTTAGAAAATTATCATTCAATTCAATTGTGCCGTCTTGTACAGACAAAATTTTAGCTTCGGCAAGGAAAAGTAGGGCGTTGTTAGTGATCTCAATTGAGTTAAAGTATTTTAATGGGAATGATGAGTAAATATTTCTATTAGATTCAACTATATGGAAAAAATTTTTTCTACTATTATTTAGAAAGCATGATGCATAGTCTTCATTAAGTACTAAGGGGAGAATTACATGTATCAATGCTGGTGGGATACTTTTACCAGATTTTTTTTGATAATGATCAATGAAATTTGCAATAATCAGCGCACAATAAGATGGCGAAAATAAAGCTCTTGATTCACTAGGTTGTTTCTTAAAATCAGTCATTTTATACCTATCAAGGAAGTTTTGGCAGCCAATAGATTAAGTCGTCTTCTTTGTCAGCTAAGATATGAAAACTTCCTCTCGTTACATATTGTTCTGTAACTTTGGGTCTGATAAATATATTTGTGTTCTGAGCCCAACTAAAAATTGCACGTCCAATTTTTAACAATTCAGGTTGTGTAATTTCTTTATCATCAAAATATTGATCATCTTTAAATCGTTCCCATTCATCTATTAGTTTTTTTTCAAATTTTGATATTTCTTCAGATGTTACTAAATTGGATTTTAACCATTCAACTCTTTGATTATAGGCGCGGTAGAAGTCGAAAATAGAGCGTTGAAGTTGGGTGTCTCGTATGCTTATATGTTTCATTTTTTGTACAAAAAGAAATTCATTGTCCAAATAACTTGTTATATCAACTTGATCTTGTGTCAATTCATCAAATGTTATAGGAAGATTATCTACAAAATATTGCTCACTTATTTGTTGAAGTTTTGCACTTATATCTCTAACAATTAAAGGATCTTTTAAACTACCTGTCATTTTTTCAATAACTTTAGAAAACCACCATCCTTCTAATGTTTCGTATACATTATTTCTATATTGTTGGTTCACCGTTCTAAAATAATTATCCATAATATAATTAGGTATGTCATTGATTCTTATTGATTTATCTATAATTGTAATCCTGTTGAATAATTCAATTTTTTTAGAATCTTCAAGTGCTTTAAATTTTTCTCTGATAGGAATTATAGTTTTGTTAGTTGAAGTATCTAAAATTTCTTCAATTTGAGTTATATCCTTTAACTGAATAGTTCTCTTACTTCCATCTGTGATGATTTTTAAAAATGAGCTATCAGATACTTCAGCTGTTGTACATAATAAGAAATTTATTGGAGTAGTGATAATTTTTATTCTATCGATCCAGATATTGACTGATTTCCAGAAATCAACTGAAAGGTCTGTAAGAGTATCATTAATCTGTTTATGCTTTAATGATAGTAATTGTTTTCCATCCTTTGTATTAAGCTCTATATCATCTAATGCTTCAATATGGACTTCGCTCTCTTCATTGATTTTAAATGACTTGAGAAGAGCTAATCTTATTTGGTAATCGTAACCAATACTTGATGCAGCAGCAGCATAAGGATTATTTTTCAAAATAGTTTCCCCTCTATGAATTATAATGTGACATCTTTATAAATTATAATTATACATCTCTATAAAGGCCCACAACTTTTCCGACCAATTTACATCCATCTTCTAACGCTATAGCTTTTTCCAACCATTCAGGATTTAGCGGCTGCAAATACATGTTGTCAGTCTCAACAATTAGCTTCTTGAAAGTAGCAGCTTTACCACCCTCACTCGAAACAATGACTAGATCTCCAGTTTTTAAGTCACTTACTTGAAAGTCAGGATTCACATAAATTTTATCGCCAGGGCGGAAGTCTGGAAGCATGGACTCTCCAGATACTTCTAGTCCGTACCCATGTTTTCCACATTTAGGGTTTGGCGGTAACCACTCATCAAACTGTGTACCCGCAGGCACAGCTTCTACACTAGTCCAAGTACCAGCTTGAACCCACGAAATAACAGGAATTAATCGCCCTGAAATTTGAAAAGGCATGGATACATTTGAGTCAGAATTATCATTTGTGTCCCCATTTAATAAATATGCAGGAGATACGCTAAGTACTTTTGCTAGTGCCATTAAACTTTCATGTTTAGGAAGATTGTCGTCTTTTTCCCAATAAATAACGGATGTCTTAGACACGCCTATCGCATCAGCAATTTGTTGTTGCGTAATTTTTTTATTTTTTCTTAGTTCTTTCAGGCGAGTTCCTAAAGTTTCCATAATTTTTTGCCCATTTTCAATGTAAGGAATCTTACCATTTGACTAGGTAAGTTTTATGTTATTTAATAAGGTAAGAAAAGTTACCTAATCGAGTGCACTTAATGACAAAACAAGAAGCATTAGAGCTTTTGAATTGCAACGTTACAGACTTAGCTTTGAAACTAGGAATTAGCTCTCAAGCAATCAGTCAATGGTCAGAAAATAAAATTCCACTTGTGCGTGAATATCAAATAAGAGATTTGGCCAAAGGCTTATTACCTTTAAAAAGAAGTACATCAATAAATTAAGCCGCATCAAATTTAAAAACACGTTCAAAGGAAGCCGTTATGAACTTATTAGATGCTGCTTATCACACCGTGCACGACTACAAAGGTGGAGCAAACGCACTCGCACCCCGTATGGACATGAAAAGTCCCGCCGTGCTCAATAGCAAAGTCAATCCAAATACAGACACCCATCACTTGACGCTAGTAGAAGCATCCAAGCTGATGGCGTTAACGAATGACTACCGAATACTTCAAAGCCTCAATGCCCAACACGGCAAAGTCGCAATCAACCTGCCTGTCATACCCGAATGCAGAGATACAGCACTCACAGATTTGGTGCTGAGCTTTGGGATGAAAGGCGGAAACGTCTACACGCTATTTAAAGAAATGATGGCAGACGGACGTATCACACGCGGAGAAGCCATAGACATGTCTAAGGTCATTCACCGACTACACGAAATACTGGCCGAACTGGATGCACAAATACACCAGTGCGTAGAAGACAAATAGAGGTAACCCATATGAGTTTAGATGCAACGATTTGGGCTTGGAGAGCGGATGTAGACAGTTCTACACAACGCCTCATATTGCTATCACTGGCAGACCGCGCAGGGGAAGACCACAAATGCTACCCAAGCATTATGCGAATGGTCAAAGACACCAAGATGAACCGCAAAACCATCATCAAAGTTTTAGACGACCTAGAGAAAAAAGCCTTTATTAAATATACAGGGAAGATCGTCGGCAACGGCGTAAAAGTCTACCAACTGCTGGGTGTGGTCGGTCGGGAAGATCATCCAACCAGTACCAAAAAGGGGACTAGTGGTAAAAACGGGACTAGTTCCAATTTAGGTACAGGTTCCTATATTGGTACTAGTACCGAAAACGGAACAAGTACCAGTCCCAAAAACGGTACCGAGACCAGTACCGAAATTGGGACACAGAATCTCCCAATGAATCTCCCATTTGAATCTAAAAATAAAAAAGGGTGGCTTTGCTTCAAAAAACTTCGTGAAGAAATTTTTCTGGCTGATCCCGATTTGGATTTTGAAATGCTCATGAACGCAACTTGGGGTGATCGTGAAAAACGTGCATTTGAAATATACAACGCTGGAAAGAATCTCTGTGATGAACTGATGAATTTCCATTTTGCAGATTGGTTGATCAACGCATACCGCACCAAGTACTCAAATTTCACTGGCCATCAGAAATTAAATTCTACTGCAGAACCAAAATACCTCACTGACAAACAGATTCAGGTGTTTGCTCAGAAATTAGCTAAGCACCCAGAGTTTGCTGGTAAGTACGCTGAGCCAGGCGAGTCCTATGAAAAACTTGCAGCTCGTATCTCAATGAAACTTGAAAAACCTGAACAGGCGAAAAAGTGGGAATCCTATTTGAAACAAGTAGGTTTCAACGGCGTGCTAATGGGAGGTGCAGCGTGACTGAAGCTGATCGCACGATTACAAACCTGATGATCTTGAGAATTATGTCTTCAACGAATGGAAGAATCTCTGTGAAACAAATTTTCGATGAGATTCAACCGAACATGGGAATTTCAATCCGTAGCCTGCAACGTTATTTGAATGGACTAGCGAATTGGGGGCTCGTGGAAAAGGATGGCCAAACTCCGCAGGGATTCAGATTGAGCAAATCAGCAAGGGAATTATTTGCTGATATCGCTTTTGGAAAATCAGTATGACAAGTATTTCCCTTGCTGAATATAAAAGCTTGTACGGCTCAAAGAGTAAAAATGTACTTAAGTCAAAATCTCCGCGCCGTGATAAGCAAATTGAAAGTATGGGAGAGTCGATATTAGCTTTACAACTTAAGGCGCACAGAATCGAATTTGAGAGAGAGTTTAGGTTTCATCCCAAACGTAAATGGAGAGCTGATTTCCATCTAAACTGCAAAAAAATATTGATCGAGGTTGAAGGTGGAATATGGAGTGGAGGTAGACACACTAGAGGCAAAGGTTATATCGACGATATGGAAAAATACAACGCAGCAACAATGATGGGTTACCAGGTAATACGGTTTAGTACAGAACAAGTGAAATCAGGTTTAGCAATACAACAAATTGAGAAGATGGTAGGGGAATAGTCATGGTTGTAGCAGAGGCAACGAAACAACATATTTTACAAACAATAGATTGGTCACGTTTTGATTTAGAAGGATGGTTACACCAATTCGGCGCATGGATGAATTCAGTTAGTGGAACATGTAGCCAAAGTATTAATCCAATTGCAGTGGCCATGGATCATGCCACTAAGAAAAGAAAACAGAAAAAACTGACCGATTTACAGGAATCAAAAATCATTGTTGATTTCCTGACTGGTGATTATCAATTACCAAAATTAAAGCAGACAAAAATTGTGTGTCAGATTGATGATAATGAAGCACGCGCCGTACAACGTTTAATATTAGATATGCAGGGACAATCTGAAGTTTTAGATGATTGGATGGATGCAGTTATTGATCGTTATTTTTATGGGAATTCTTGGTCTGAAATGGTACGAGAGAATCGTACTCAAGCAGATTCAAGAATGGATGTTAAGTGCGGTTTAGCTGCTTTGCATAGTCGGTATGGGTTTGTTGGATATAAAAAAAGCACCAAATAAGGTGCTTAATTAATCGTTCTTGAAGTATTAATTTATTTAAATTTATTTGGGACATTTAAAAATTGACTATAGTTTTCAGGGAGGTAAGTGATTACTTCAAGTCTATCTAAGTTAATTCCATAACATTTATAGTTGCCACACAGAATAGGTTTGACTCTGAATTGTTCGTTATTTTGTTTGATATAACCAGTAGTGTATTCACAAATTTCAGATGTCTTAATCTTATCAACAGTAGAAATAATATCTTTTTTACCTTTATTATAGAATGTAAGAATGAGCAATAGACTAAAAATAAATATAAAGAAATAGATAGTAGTAGTAAACCAAAATGAATTTACCATTTTGACAAACTTAGAGTAAATAATCGGTTTCTGAAATTCAAAACTAGATAATAGTGCATCAACTCTGAATTTTTCATTTTCTTTTTCTGAAGGGTGAATCGCCAAAACATGTAATAAAAATGCTATGGCTAAATACAACATAGAAAATGCAATTAATAATGCTAGTTTATTTAAATTATCTAAAAACGTAGTAGATAGATTTAAATAACCAAAAAATGAAACCTCAAAATAATTCATTCCTAAGGATGAGATGTCTATTCCCAACGGTTCACTTATTCCTGAAAAATAAGCAATTTGGCAACCATAAATGAGTGCTGGTAAATAAATAAGGAAAAAAGATATTCTTTTTAAGAAGCTTTCAAGTGAATTATGCATTTCAATCCTTAAATGTCTCATTCAAAGCTTGTTGAACGGCGTCTACACGTGATTTACAGGCTTTATATGCTGACATCGATTCTTCAACAATTTTCATCAAATTATCAATATCTGGTTCATCTTGAGACTCAAGGAGCTCGGCGTTCTTTTTGAGAATTTCATAGCCTTCTTTAAATGTTAATTCTTTCTTAGTCATTGCTAGATACCTGAGTCACATTGGCATTGATAATACCATCCTGTAATTCTACTTGAATGCTATGACCTGATATTTGTTGAATAGAACGTATGGCTTTGCCTTGGCTACGGACGATACCAAAACCTTTGGCCATAACATTTTTGGGATTCTGAAGTAATGTTTCGCGCATGAGAGATTCAACTTGCTGAGAAGCCAGCTTAACCTGTTGCTGAGCTAAATATTGAGTGGTGTCTTTAATTAAGTCTAAATTTCGATTAGTTAAACTAATTTGATTATTCGCCAGTGTCTTGATTGACTTTATGTATTGATCATTCTGGCTTTGATACGCCGTGATCTGATGCTGAGATAACAACTTAATAGTTTGTAGAGAATCAGATACATTTTGGACACGCTCTACAATCAAATTACGTATACCTCCAATGACCTTACTGGGTGTATCAAAAGATCGATGTGCAATTTCATCTAAAATCGTTCGGTCTTTTTCATGGCCAATACCGACCCAGATAGGGACGGAACGCTTACAAAGCAGAGCTGCCAAATCAAAATCATTTAAATATGCTAAATCATTTACAGATCCACCACCGCGTATAAGAACGATGAGATCAGGGGCAACTTCATAATCTTTGACCCATTGCTTAAGGGCAGTTATTAAAGAATCTCGGATACTTGTTGGCGCTGTATTGCCTTGGAAAGTTGCACTGTGATAAACGAAATGGCAGACACCGGCTTTGTCTAATGCGTCAGCATCCTTTTTGAAATCGCCTAAACCTGCAGCATTTTCAGGTGCAATGACCAGGACATTTTGAATATCAAACGGCGTAGGTAGCTGTTTATTTTTATCTGTAAGACCTTCGGTTTGTAATTTTTCTAATGTCTGCTGATAGCGCCGTGCTATATCACCTAACGTAAAGCTTGAATCAATATCTTCTACATTAACTGAGAAACCATATTGAGGGTCAAACTTGGCTTTAACTTTTATCAGAACATTAAGATCTCGTGATAACTCAATACCACTTTCACGTTCGAACTTTAGAACCATCTTTTGAGCAGAAGACTTCCAAATAGTCGCTTTACAACTGGCGATCACTTTGTCTGAACCTTCCTCTTTTTCTGCCAGCTCAAGATAATAATGTCCGCTTTTAATATTTAAATTTCTTATCTCTGCTTTGACCCAAACAGGTTCATCAAAGGTGACCCGTATAACTTCTTGAACAGTGGATAAATATTCACTTAAGGTTAGCTTGTAATCAGACATCATTGAGCAGCGAGATGAGGTTACTAAAAATACTAACGAACATATTGTTCAAAGACAATGATGAATGTTTGACCTTGCACAAGGGTTATGGCATATTTCAGCTATAGTGACCGAAGTGTACGTTGATACATGAAGTTAATTTAAAAGCTCGCCAAATGGTGGGCTTTTTTGTTATCAATATTTCTTTTTTTTGGTGATAAAGTTACGAAGTATAGTGTTTTAAACGTTTGTTTGTTCTGAAAGCTTTAATAACAGGCAGTTGTCATTGTTTGAACTTTTAAATAAGGCATAATGGGCTTCTTAAACTTAGAGCTAATTTTTATTTATGGTAGATGTAAACCAGTTAAACAATATTTTTAAAGAAACATTAGCGAATAATAAAAAACCTGAAAGAATATTGATAGGCTACAAGCTATATGCAGAGTTAATGAAAGATAGATGGTTTTTTGAAGAGGTAGTAGGATCCGCTATGAATCCTAGTAAGCGTACTTATCAAAATATTAAAATTAAGATTACTCAAGATGATAGACAGCTTGAATTAAAATCTTCGGGTTAATGAATTCTTCTAATATAATATTGTAACTTATTGCTAATGCTACGCTTTTAGAAATTGAATATTATTTATGCACAGGACCTAACCTGTTCTTCAATTTTACCTCCTCACCCAGGAGGTATTTTTTTGCCATTTAAATTATTAACATAATTAATCGTTCATTGAATTAGCAAGTTAAAGCGATAAATAAATTCCCTTACATTAACTTTATTTTTCAAGTTTAAAGGGGTGTTAATGTGATCTTGGGTTGTAACCGTAAGCAATACGGAAGTGTTCAAGTTGAAATACGGAATTGCGTTTTCCTTTCAACAAACTTGGATGTTTAACATCTAACTTGAATTTCTAACGCATGCATGTATTTGCACCATGCCAACCTAAAGGGCTCGCAGGTAAGAGCAAGCCCTTTTTGAAGTACTTGCCGAACTTATTACGGCACTAAACCTCACTAACGTAATTGTTAGTGGGGTTTCTTTTGTTTGAAATATTGTATTAACGCGGTAGGGACTTATATGACAGATCGTGTGCAAGCTAAACAAGATTTACAGTTCTGTTGTGCGGAGCTGGCTAAATATCAAAACCTCAGCCGTTCAGGACTTAAGCGTCATCAAATGATTGCGATTGATGAAATCATGATTGAGCTTAAGGAGCGCATCCGAAACTTACGGAACGTATTATATTAAAAAATTTTTAAATTTATATCTTGAATTACTTGTGTTAAACCCAAAGTATTAATTTCATTAGTACTTTTAGAGAAAAAAATGAGTGAAGACAATAATCAAGAATTAGTTGTAGGAACAGTGGTTAAGTCCGTAGCAGGTGGCCCAGATATGTCTGTGAACAAACTTATGACTACTGGACAAAATATAGGACAATATCGCTGTCAGTGGTTTGCTGGAAAGAAATTGGAGTCAGGCTTCTTTTATAAAAGTGAGTTAGTACTGGTTAAAGAGGAGCAGCAAGCAGGGTCTACTCCCAGTTCAGAGCCTGAACTTGAGTGATGTGATTCATTGGATGCTTAATAATTTGGAAAAAGATGGATGTCTCTATCAAGAAGATGTGGTTGATTTCCTTGTAAAACAAAACCAAATGGATTTTTTGAAAGAAAATACAGATGGAAACTTGGTTCTTAAGCTCAATGTAAATAGTGGATTCAAAATGCAAACTGAAGATAATGTGGTTTGGGTTAAGCCAGATCGATATTGGCGTTATCGAATTGCTGAAGATGAGACTGGCAGAGAAGCTAGAGGTTAAATTTAAGCTACCGTAAGGTGGCTTTTTTAATGGAAAAATTTATGAAAGAAGTCGGACAAGCCATACCAGTTCGACCATACCCGCCAAAACAAATATTCGATTTAGATACACCGAACTTCATGCCAGCACCAGAACTATGGGCATGGATTAAAGCGGTATTTCTGGATGAACATTCCGAAGTGTTTAACCCTGATCATATTCATCTGGACTCATTTTACTGGCCACAGATCGCCGTGATGTGGGCAAACGGCGGATTTATCAAACAGGGGCGCTTCGTTGTTGGTCAGGCTGAAAAAGTCATGATCAATATGGGTGGATGGAAGAAAGCACGCCAAGAGGAACAATTTGAACAATGGTTTGGTCAAGTTCCTGAATACCTTATTACGTTTGATGCCAAATTTGCCCAGGTGGCGAATGATATTGCATTTTGTGCACTGGTTGAGCATGAGCTTTACCACATTGCACATAAGCGTGATGAATGGGGTATTCCTCAATTTAACCGTGAAACAGGTTTACCAAAGCTTGAGATAAAAGGGCATGACGTGGAGGAATTCACTGGTGTGGTACGCCGTTATGGTGCAAGCGAAGAAGTTCAAACCATGATTGATGCAGCGAAACAGCGACCTGAAATTTCAAGAGCCGATATTTACCATGCGTGCGGTACTTGCTTCCTGAAGGTCGTTTAAATTTTTTTGTCCATTAAGTTGGACGAAGTTGGACGGATAAAGAGCAATGGCAACGCTAAATCAAAAGCACAAACTCTTTATCGTGCGTAGCTTAGCGCAGTGGAATACACCTACTGAAACCGTTGAGCTTGTCCAACAAGAGTTTGGCATCACTATTTCACGTCAGCAGTGTGAGGCATACGACCCGACCAAACGTACAGGGCAAAACCTCAGTAAAGCACTCGCTGACGAGTTTTATAAAACCCGGGAGCAGTTCCGTAAAAACACAGATGAAATGCCCTTGGCGAATCTCGCCGTGCGCTTACGTCATTATGAGAATTTGCTGAATAACCCACAGAACAAACGTAACCCGATTTTACAGCTGACCATTCTTAAACAGGTGGCTGAAGATGTCGGTGGTAAGTACACCAATAAAACAGAATTGACTGGCGCGGGTGGTGGACCATTAC
The DNA here is from genome assembly GCF_056779975.1 of Acinetobacter sp. ANC_7511. Taxonomy (NCBI): domain Bacteria; kingdom Pseudomonadati; phylum Pseudomonadota; class Gammaproteobacteria; order Moraxellales; family Moraxellaceae; genus Acinetobacter; species Acinetobacter sp. ANC_7511. Next base: position 76,247 of record NZ_JBWYIY010000001.1, on the reverse strand, counting down.
AAAGCGAAAATGTTACCTACGTGGATGCTAGCCCTGAATTAGTGAAGCAGGTGTTAGATGAACTCGAAAGTAAATACTAGACCGCTTGAGATAAAGATCGAACGTGAGAAATGTGAACGTGAACATTTGTTTTTCACACGCCGTTTTTTCATGCCTCGTATGGGGTTTAAGTTCTCAGTTAATTGGCACCATGAATATATTGCATGGGCAATTGATGAAGTCATTGCTGGTCGCATTGAAAATTTAGTCATTAACGTTCCACCGGGTTCGGGTAAGACTGAACTACTGACCAATCTGATTGCACGTGGTATTGCTCGAAACCAGCGTTCACGATTCTTATATTTGTCATTCTCGCAGTCACTTGTAGAGGATGTGTCATCTACGGCGCGAAACATCGTGAAATCGGCTGATTTTCAGGGCTTATGGCCTGTGAAGATCTCGACCAGTACCGATGCTAAGGCAAGCTGGAAAACGACTGTAGACGGCTATGAAGCGGGACATGTTTATTCCGCTTCGATGGGTGGTCAAGTTACGGGCCGCCGTGCAGGTACTTTGGCAGATGCTGGATTTACTGGTGCGATTATCCTGGACGATCCGCTCAAGCCTGAAGATGCATTTAGTAAGACGGCACGTAACAAGGCAAATCGTAAGATTCTGAACACGGTCAACTCACGTAAAGCCAAATCATCTACACCGATTATTCTGATTATGCAGCGTTTACACGTTGAGGATCCGACTAACTTTGTGATGACTGGCAACGTGCCAGGGAAATGGCATCAGATCTCGATACCGGCACTGATTGATGATGCTTACATCAATACCTTGCCTGAGCATATACGCCGTAAAGTGCCACGTGATGTCGAGCGTGATGAGAAAGGACGTCAGAGTTATTGGCCACTGAAAGAATCATTGCAGTCATTACTGCAGTTGGAGAAAGGCGGTCAGGACAAAGACGGCGCCACAGTGTCGCGTTACACGTTCAGCAGTCAGTACCAGCAAGAACCTAAAAAGCTTGGCGGTGACCTTGTTAAAGCTGAATGGTTTGATCGCTATCTTGAATTGCCTCCACTGAAGTGGCGTGCGATATGGGCAGATACGGCGCAAAAAACCAAAGAGCATAACGACTATTCAGTGTTCTTATGTGCAGGGCTTGGTTATGACAATCGCCTGTACATCATCGATGTGCGCCGTGGCAAATGGGAAGCACCTGAGCTGATTAAGGAAGCTAAGGCTTTCATCAATAAGCATAAGGAAAGCAATACCAAGATCGGCAAGCTTCGATACATGGCCATCGAGGATAAAGCATCTGGAACGATGCTGATTCAAAACATTTCGCGTGAAACCACATTACCGATCAAAGCGATTCAGCGTGATACAGACAAGCTGACTCGTACTATGGATGTGGTGTTCTACGTTGAAGATCGCCGTGTTGTTCTACCTGTGAGTGCGCCGTGGTTATTGAATTATGTTGAAGAAATCGAGGGTCTTAAAGCCGACTTCACACATGAGCATGATGACCAATGGGACCCTACCATCGATGCGATTAATGACTCACTTGCGAAAAAGCCGACTGTATTTGATTAGAGGTATTTATGGCTAAAGATAAAAAGTCTGATACAGGCGGTAAAATTAAAACGCTTGTAGCTGACGCAGTAAAACAGGCAATCAACGCCATTGGCGATGCGGGTGCATATACAAACTTGGTATCGAATATTGGTACCGAGCGTGACAAAGCTACAGGTGGCAAGTTCGTCCGTAAAGACATCGACGATGATCAACTTGAAGCGGTGTATCAGAATTGGCTTGCACGCCGTATTGTCAATCGTCCTGCATCTGACATGCTGCGTGCTGGATGGTTTTATGAAGGCATTCAAGGTGATGATTTAAAACGTCTTGAGGAAGCGTGTAAGGCATTTAACTTAGAGCATGTGCTTTTATCAGGCTTAATCCTGTCTCGCCTTTACGGCGTTGTGTATATCCTGCTTGGAACAGCTGACGGTGCTGCCTTAGATCAACCTTTAGATATTTCTAAACTTGGTCAAGGTCGTTTGGAATTCTTTACGGTCATCAAGAAGAAATACATCACGGCGGATAAAAACAGTTATTTACCGCCGTCGGCATGCTGTGGATTGCTAAAACAGCCTGAATTTTACGAAATGAAAATGGGGAATGAAGCGAAAAAGCGCATTCACCATACTCGTCTAATTCGTATTGCTCATGCTGATGTGGTGAATGAAGAGCCTCAAAGCATTCTGCAAGAAGTCTATGAGGATCTACTTGACCATGCCAGTGTAAAGCGTGGATCTGCTAGCCTTATTCATGAATCAAAGATTGATGTCATTCAAACGCCGAACTTGGTCGATAAGATTAGAGAGGATATGAAAGGCGTCATGGAACGTTTCATGTCTGTGGGGCTGATGAAAAGCTTAAACGGCATGTTGGTCCTTGATGCTGAAGAAAAGTACGAATCAAAAACGTATAGTTTCGGCGGCTTGCCTGACATGATGCGTGAATTCTCAGTCCAGACAGCAGGCGCGGCAGATATCCCTTATACGATTCTGTTTGGCCAATCACCTGCAGGCATGAATGCCACTGGTGAGCATGACACTCGTAATTATTACGACTCGATTGCTACTAAGCAGGAATGGGACCTTAAGCCGATCTTGATGAAGTTTCTCGCTGTGATCTGTCAGTCCACGTTTGGGCGTAAAATACCTGAGCTGGATGTCGTATTTAACCCGCTTTGGCAATTGGATGCGAAAGTCCGAGCGGAAGTGGAAAAAGCCAATGCTGAGCGTGATGAAAAGTATCTCAATATGGGCATCATTACTGAACCGCAGATCGCACGTCAGCTTAATATTGATGGCGTTTACTCTGTGATTAGTGAAGATCACATCAAATTGCTGGAAACCATGGTGACAGCCAATGACGACGATCATACAGATCCTTAAGCCTCAGCTTCAGCAGATCAAGAAAAGTAAGAAAGGACGCAAGGCTAAACCTAAGGCAGTCAAGGTAAATCGCCGTGTTGAGCTGTTCTATACTCGTCAGCTTTTGGAAATCTCCAAATATTGCCAGGAACAAACCAAGGATCTAGTTTTACCCACTGTAGGGCGGAATATTGGTGATAGCTGGGTGACGGATCTATTCACGGCGTTACGTGAAAAGATGGTCAAGTACACCATGGAAGTGTCGGTATCTTTGGCCACTAAGGTGGTCATGGATACCAGCAAGGAAGTGGATAAGCAAATTGCCAGTCATACCAAGACCATCCTTGGTGTGGATTTGACGCCGTTTTTCCGAGGTGCTGATATTCAGGATGAAATCGATAATCAGATTGCTGCAAACGTTTCACTGATTAAGTCTATCCCAAGTCAATACACTGATAAGCTTGAAGCATTGGTGATGAATGCCTTGCAGACAGGGCAGACCAACGAGGAATTAGCTCAGGAAATAAAAAAACTCGGTCATAGCACAGACAGTCGTGCACGACTGATTGCAGCCGATCAGATGGGTAAGATCAACGGCGCTATCAATAAGAAACGTCAGACGTCTTTAGGTGTAACGACTTACGATTATTTAACATCAAAGGATGAAAAAGTTCGTCCGTTATGCCGAAGCCATCATGGTAAAACCTTTCGATGGGATACACCGCCAAAGGGAGGTCATCCTGGTCAAAAGATTAGATGTCGATGCACGGCGTTGCCGAATTATGAGGATATTTTGATCGACTGATTTAAAAGGTTGGTTTAAAGTATCTTTCGATATGCAGGGGATTACAGATGCAACAATACCAAAAACTAGATATTTTGTTGGATGTAAAAAATAGATCAATTGAATGGATTGGAGAGTATCTTTCTATGGATGTGGTTGATCCCCACTTTCAGCCTTTATTTGATGTTTTTAAAGAATCGAACTTCGATATCGAGTTGCTGTTGAATATGGATTCAATTGAAATTCTACAAGTGACTAAAAATTGTTGTGAAGGGATTGGATTAAGTAAATTTGATAAAGATTGTGCTTTAGAGTGTTGGGCAGCAGATGCTTCGGTAATGATGAATTCACTTAAAGATCAATAGTAAAGTCACTTGATGTTTTATCTAATTTAACCCACTTCGGTGGGTTTTTTATTGCCCACAGAAAGGTGATGTATGTGCTGTAAACATTGTTGTGCTTGCTCGTGCAATAGAGCCTCAGGCTATCAACCAAAACCAAGACCAATTCCACCCAATATAGACACACCGCCAATAGTCGTTTATCCACCAAAGAAACCATAGCAGACCACCTTAGGGTGGTTTTTTATTGAGCTCAATTTATGAAACTCATTTACCAACTCAAAATTGGTGACTTTGCACCAAGCGAAAGTACACGCTCATTTACTCAAGAAGGGTATCTGAAATGCGTCAATGTACGTTTGGCCAAAGCACCTCAAGTCCGTCAGTACTACGCTTATGAATTTCCAAATTTGGAAGGCTATTCAGCGGATCAGGTCATCAATGTCTATGTGGCAGCTGAGGATCTATTTAAGCCTGAAGTCATTAAAGGATTCGACGGCGTAGACACAACGGACTATCACCCACCTAAGAATGAAATCAATGCATCCAACTGGAAGGAATACCACATTGGCGAATGTTTCAATGTGCGCCAAGAGGGTGATTTCTTGGTCGGTGATCTGATCATTAAAGACCAGAACAGTATCGGTTTAATCCAAAACAATGAGCGCGTTGAGATCTCATTAGGCTATGCGGCTGATCTTGTCCTTGAACAAGGCACGGCGCCAGATGGTACGCCGTATCAAGCCAAATTTATCAATTTTAAAGGCAATCACGTGGCGCTGGTGAAATACGGTCGCTGTGGCGGTGATTGTCGCGTCGGTGACCATAAACCAAACCCAAAGGGGAAGAAGATGGAAATTAAAGTAAACGGTATTCGCTTTGAGATTGGTGACAACCAAGCGCTAGCTGATGCTGTAAAGCAACAAGAAGACCAGCTTGAAAACTTAAAAGCAGCAAAACTCAAAGTCGGTGATAAACAATTTGCCATCGGTGACGAATTGCCAGCTGTACAAGCAGTGGTTGATACCTTGCAGACTGAAAATGCGGAACTGAAACAAAAAATCGGTGATCTTGAGAAAAACCAAATCACACCTGAAAAACTGGATCAGGTTGTGGCTGAACGTGCGTCAGTGGTTGCGGACGCCGTTGCCTTGGTACCAGGTATCAAAACTGAAGGCTGTTCATGTGAGCAAATCAAACGTGATGTGATTGCAGCCAAAGCAGGTGACACATTGGTGACCGCTGTACTGGGTGGTGTTGCCGTCGGTGATGCTAAACCTGAGCAGATCGACACGGTATTCCGTGCACTGTCAGCCGTGAAATCGACCACACCAGGCAATGCCGTCGGTGATGCATTACATCAACAGCAACAACAGCAAAACAATAATCAGGACCCTAAAGAAAATAAGGGTTATGACAAGTCTGCTGCATACAAAACAATTTAAGGGGAACTTGAATCATGGTTCAGCAATTAAATGCGGTGGTCGGTCAGCGTGGCCGCTTAACTGCCAAAGAGGTTGTACTGTCATTACCACTTTCAGGTCTGACTTTAGTCAATGATGGTGATGTGGTTGTTCGCACGACCGATGGTAAATCTGTAACGGCTGTAACAGGAGCTACACCGACACGTTTTGGCGTGGTGGTACGCCACGGCGTTGGTAAGACAGGCAAAACGGCGGCTGGCAAAGAAGCCTATAAAGCGGCTGATATGGTGCCAGTGATGTTTGAAGGTGCGATTTGGGTTAAGCCTTCAGCGCCGATCACAGACATTACTGCTGCGGTTTATGTAAAAACTGCTAACGGTACTACAGCAGCGCCGTTGGGTTCTTTGTCGAGCTCAGCAACTGACGGAACAGTATTGCCAGGCGCAGCATGGGAAACCGTGACAGGTGCCGATGGTTTAGCCCTTCTTAATCTTCGTGGAGCTTAATTAAACATGAGCAAATTAGCAAAAATGAAAGCGCGTTTAACGCCGATTTCACCTGCCATTCAGGCACAAGTAGGCGATGCGTTCAACATGGATGCATTGGCACAGCTCTTCGTAAAGATCGAAGAACAAAACGAAATTACACCACAGCTTGCACAGGTCCTTGACTATGCCAAGTTCATCCCAGTGACCAATGTAAATGCGATTTATGGTGGTGGTGAAATTCTGTCTCGTAAAAAAGGTGTGGGTATCGGCGAAGATTATGCTGGTACTGGTGATGATATTCCGCTTGCAGAAGTTGAATACGATACTGTAAGCCTACCTGTGAAGGTGGGTGTGATTGGCTACCAATATTCAGTGGTTGAATTGGCGACCGCACAGCAAATGAACCTCACGCTTGAAGCGGATAAAGTTCAGGCTGCAAATTTGGCAGCTGAAAAGCACATGTCGAATGTGGCTTGGTATGGTTACACAAAAGCCAATGCAAGTGGTCAACTTGAACAGGTGAATGGTTTCCTAAACCAAACAGGCGTCACTATTGTGACAGGTCAGCATGATTGGTCTACGGCGACCATTGAAGAGGTATTATCCGACTTCAATAATTCGCTGGCTGACTCAGCAGACCTGTTTGACGGTGATGCGTCTATTGAGCCTGATACCTACTTGATGGCATCAGCGCAGTACACACACCTTTCAACACGTGTGGTACCAAACTCAGGTGGTAAAACATTCCTGAAGTACATTGAAGAAAACAACATCTTCACCACTCAAGGCAAAACATTAACTATTCGTGGTTCTGGTCGTGGCAATGGTAAAGGTACCGCTGGTGCTGACCGTTCGATCATCTATCGCCGTGATCCATCATGTATTCAATTCAAAGGCAACAGCGTTGAGTTCCTGACGGCGCAACCGAAAGGACTGGATGTACTTGTGCCAGGCCACTACAAATACCAAGGTGTTTGGCTGAAGCGTGTTGATTCACTTCGTTACCTTGACCATGCATAAGGATTAAAACCACATGGCTAAATATTTATACACTTACAGCGGCTCTAATGCCGCTTTTGTTTTTGCGGGTGTGGCAACTTTGCCTAAAGGTATCGCCGTAGTAGTCGAAGCCAATCACCACAAAGCACTTCAAAAAAATAAGTTTGCTAAGCACCTGATTGATGCGGGTGAGCTTGCTTTTGAAGAAGTTGCAGAAGCGGTTGAAAAACCTGCTTCAGGTCGTGGTAAAGGTGCACAATCTGGCAAAGCTGACGATGGTAAAGGTAAGGATGAATCCAAACCTGCTGAGCTCACGATTGATGACGTGCGTAAAGCGCTGACTGATCTTGAAATCACCTTTGCTGAAGATGAAACCCTTGAACAGTTGCAAGAAAAACTTGCTCAAGCTACTGAATAAGGTGAACTATGGACCCACAAGCTTTTAAATTAAAGTTTAAGTACGACACAACATTATTAAATACTTCTGATGCTGAAATTGCCGATGCATTAGAAGAGGCTGATCTTGTTGTAACGGCGCTTGAATTTGGTGATCTGAAAGAACGTGCTGTGGGTCTATATGCAGCACATATTCTCAGAGTTGCACACAAATCAAAGTCTGGTAACAGCTTTTCAGATGCATCAAGTATGACTATTGCAGGTCAGAGTGTGAGCTTTTCACGTTCTGGTACCGATGCATTTTATAACCAAAGCATTTATGGCCAGCGTTACCTGGCATTAAAAAATTCAATTCCAGTTGGCAATGATGGTACTAATCCCAATCGTATTGGTGTTGGTGCTTTCGTTGTTTAGGAGCAAGGCATGTCATTTAAGTATCAAGCGCCTGAAAACTTTAAAGCGACTTCGCTTGAAATTGCAGGCACCACATACAAGGTTGAAAAAGGTGTGATTGAGTCGGATACCGATATTGCACACATTCTGGCACCGCATGGTTTTAAACGTGCGGTTGAAACCAAAGCAGAACCTAAAAAGGAAACTGCTGCAAAGTAGGTGATGTATGAGTGATTACCGTGTTGATGCTGATGTTGATTTTAACGAGGTCAATGAACGTGTACGTGCTGAAATACGGCGCACGGTAAATGCACTCACACTTAAACTTCAGCGCACTATTCAGGAAGATATGCTGACAGGTCAGCGTTTGAATGTGCAGTCTGGACGTTTAAGAGGATCCGTTTCATCCAAGGTGGAAGAGGATAAGGACTGGATCGAGGGTACAGTCGGAGCTGGTGGTGCCTTGGTACCGTATGCCTTTGCTCATGAATTTGGGCTTAAAGGTGCAATGGCCATTAAGGCACATCTTCGGATGATCAAGAAAGTCTTTGGTAAGCCGATCACACCACGTCAAATCATGATCAAAGCCCATTCGCGTAAAGCAGACTTTCGAGAACGCCGTTTTATGCGTGATTCATTGGATGACGTGGCGAAGATCGTGCCGAAGAATATTGATGCTGCAATTGAGAGGGGGTTGAGCAGTGAATAGTGAAGCCATTTACCAGGCATTGTTTGACCGACTTTCATGTATTGATGGGATTAAAACCACCAGTCGACGCTTGAAGCATTTTAATCATGTAGCACCTGATGACCGTCCTGCCTTATTCGTGACGCAAGGTAATCAAACCGAAGTGCCAGTGAAAGGCTTGGATGCCAAGGTTGAGCTTGAAGCGGAAGTGTACGTTTACATTCATGAATCAGATCCAACAATACCGCCGTCGGTCCAGTTGAATCAGATGATTGATCAAGTACGTGCCAAGCTTGCGCCTGATCATCCTGACATCTGCGAATACCAAACCTTAGGGGGATTGGTCGAGCATTGTTGGATTGAGGGCACCATCGAAGTTTTTGAAGCAGTGGAAAACATGCTCGATGACCAAGGGATTGCCATCATTCCGATTCGGATCCTTACCACTACCTAAAGCAATTTATAAATTCCATGACCGCCAATACGGCGGTTTTTCATTTTTAAGAGGTCGATATGGCTCAATATTTATTTGGTGCCGGTAAAATCTTTGCCACACCATTACAGGATGTGCACGGTAATCCAATCATCAACGGTACACCCGTTGAAGTGGGCGTACTGCAGTCAACGTCAGTTGATATCAGCTATGACTTAAAAGAACTCTATGGTCGTGGTCAGTTCGCCGTGGATGCCGCACGCGGTAAAGGTTCGATTAAGTGTAAAGCAACCATGGGTCGCATCAACGGCGCATTGCTGAATTCCATTTTCTTTGGTGGTGTGGTCACTGAAGGTGGTATTACTGCAGTCGCGCAAACCATTAATGGTGAAGTCGTTGCAGCGTCAGTAACACCAGTCGTTCCGAACAGCGGCACATTCTTGAAAGACTTGGGTGTGACAGATGCCAAAGCAGTTCCTTTAAAGCGTGTAGAAAGTGCACCGGTTGCAGGTCAATACAGTGTGGATGAAGCGACAGGTGTTTATACCTTTGCAGCAGCTGATGTGGGTAAAACGGTATTTATCAGCTTTAAATACACAGCGACGGTGGCAGGTGCCAAATCGGGTGTCGTAAGCAACTTGGATATGGGTTATACGCCTGAATTCAGTGTTGATCTGTTCCGTGACTACAAGGGTAAATTCTATGGTATGGAATTCTTCCGCTGTGTCAGTAACAAATTGGCATTCAGTTCAAAACAGGATGATTACGATCTACCTGAGTTTGAATTCCAGCCAATGGCCGATGATTTAGGTCGTGTCTTCAAATGGACTACTTCGGAGTAATACCAAATGCAATTTAACCAGGTCGAAAACCCACGTGGTAATCCGCTTAAAATTAATGGCCAGATTTGGATTTTTGCGCCGTTATCCTTGGGTGCTGCTGAAAAGCTGATGCCAAAGCTTAAAACCTTTGATCCAAGTGACTTTGCTTTAGTGGCAGATGTAGCACATAGCTCTTTAAAGCGTAACTATCCTGACATTACCCGCGAATTTATTGCTGATGAACTACTTGATGTTGGTCACGTGAACGCCGTATTTGAAACGGTCATGGGGGCTTCAGGTCTGGTTTATACAGGGGAAGACGAGCAGGCCACTGATTCGGGGGAATAGACTGGGAGGAGCTGTACACGCATTTGGTACTGACTTTGGGCAAGGATTACGACTATGTGCGTAATGAATTGGATTTCCCAAGAGTCAAAGCATTGAATACGTATCACAAGCAGTTTCCTCCCAGCCATGTTGGCATTCAGCGTCTGTGTCGGATCCTTGAGGCATTTATGGGGATTGAAGACAATACTGGTTCAGATGATACGCAAAGCGATGATGAAGATGATCTGTTTGCGGATCTGCAGAACTTTCCTCAGGGTGGCTAAGGCTACCCTGATTGATTAAAGTTTTTGAGTTGGTTAAAGTTTGCGGGAACTTTATAACAACTTGGATATAACCATGAAAAAAGTAATTGGATTGGGTCTATTAACTTTGGCATTGACTGCTTGCGGTGGTGGTGGGGGTAATTCATCTTCTTCTAATAATGAGGGAGATAAAACACCTGTAGCTAATGCTGAAATCACTGGTGTTTATACTGGCAAGACCAATCAATCGCAGAATGTTATTGGGTTGGTAGATAAAAATAATAAATTCTGGTTTTTATATACACCACCTTATTCTAACGGAATTACTGGCTTCATGACTGGTGACTTAACTGTTTCTGATAACACAGTAAAAGCGAATAAAGGGAAAGACTTTTATTTTGGTGGTAGTGCAGTTTACGACACATCTATTAGTGGTACTTTTGAAACTAAAAAGAGCCTAAATGGAACGATCACTTATACGCCTTCAAATCAGGTTACATTTGACACTTTATATGATGCTGATTTAAATAACTCTTTATCCAATCTCACGACAATTGCAGGATCTTATATAGGTCAATCAGCGATAGTTGAAGGTATTGAAGAAGCAACCTTAACAATTTCAAATACGGGAGTGATTTCAGGTAAGGGACAAAGTGGCTGCACGTTCTCGGGGAAAATAGCAGTTGAAGAAAATGCACCTTACTACAATGTTGATTTAGCTTTTGGTTATTCACCTTGTATCTTAGCGGGACAGTCTGTAAAGGGCGTGGTTTATTATGATTCATCAATTAAATCACTTTATGCAGTGGCAGAAAATAACAATAGGCAGAACGCAGTACTGTACTTAGGAACAAAACAGTAACTCCCATAGTTTTGAAACTTACTTAAAGAAGCACCTTAGAGTGCTTTTTAACACCTGAAAATTTTCTATACCGCCTCACGGCGGTTTTTTTATGCCTGCGAGATAGGAATTATGAGCAACAATCGAGTGGAAGTGCACGTTGGTGCGAAGACTTCCGAACTTAAAAAAGGCATGAATGAAGCCGAAAGTATTGTTAAAGATACGGCGCAGGAGATTGAAGTCACAGGTAAAAAAGTGGACTTTCAGATTGACGTGTCGGGTTTGCAAAAGACCTTTGATAATCTCTCAAGCAATATCTCAACGCAGATGCTGGGCCTTGGTAAAAAAATTGCTGCTGGTATTGGTTCTGCCTTAGCTGTAGATGGATTGGTCAGTTTCACTCGCAATGCAATTAGCACCGCTTCAGAAGTTCAGAAAATGTCTGACATGCTGGGTGAATCGGTAGAAGACCTTCAATACTTTGCCAAGGGTGCTCAAACAGCTGGATTATCATTAGAACAGTTCGGGATGATGGGTAAGGATGCGCTTGATCGGCTCGGTGAAGCACGCCGTGGTGAAGGCGAAATGATGGACTTCTTTGAAAATGTTGCGCCTAAAATTGGTGTGACCATCAATATGTTCAAAGATTTAAGTGGTCCAGAAGTTATCCAGGCATATTACGATGGATTGGAAAAAGCCAATTTATCGCACGCTGAAACTATCACTTACATGGAGCAGATCGTCAATGATGGCAGTTTGCTTATTCCATTACTCAAAGACGGCGGTGCAGGATTTAAAAAATGGGGTGAAGAAGCCAAGAATGCTGGCGCTATTATGTCTAAAGATATGGTGGACAACCTCGGTAAGGCTAAAGAAAACCTTTACACACTAGAGCTTCAGTTCCAAGGCTTTCAGGCAATGCTGATCAATTCATTAACGCCTGCAGTGACTGCTATTGCGCAGAACTTTGACAATATCAAAGCTGTGGTCATCGCTTTAGGTGCAGCTATTTCAGCTAAACTGGTTCTTCAATGCGCCGTATTAGCTAAAGAGTTTGTGATTGGTGTTGCCCAAGGCATGGCTTATCAAATGCAATTGTCTGCGCTTCAAGGACAGGCAATGCGTACCGCTACGGCGATGGGTGTACTGCGAAGCGCATCCGCATTGCTTGGTGGACCTGCTGGCCTAGGTATGTTAGTACTTCAAGGTGTAGCGGCAGGTGCTGCATTTCTTTACATGAAACGAAGCAGTGATGAAGCTCTACCTGCTTTAAGCACACAAGGTAAAACAGTTGCTCAACTTCGCGAGGAATATGAAAAGCTTGATAAGGCTCAACAGCGTGTATTGACTCGACAAGCTACAGCAGATTTATCCACAGCTGAGCAAGGTTTCCGTAAACAGGAAATTGCATTACTTGGCTTGGTGCGTGCGGTTGTTAATCATTCCGATGCATCAGATGCTGATAAAAAAGCAGCTAAAGAATTATATGATCTTTATCTGCAGAAAAGAATCTCTGTTGATCAGCTTGCTACTGGTATTAACAACCTAAGTACGGTTGAGGCTAAGCATAAAAAAAGCATTGATGACACCGCTGCGGCTGCCATTAAAGAGCGTAAAGCAGTCATTGATGCTCAGGGGGTTCTAAAGACTTATAACCAAGTTGTGACACAAGGTACTAAGGATAATAAAGAACACACCAATTCCATCAACGATAAAGCAAATGCATTAGCCAATTTGACTGCAAAGCAGATGGAGTATGTTCGTGAATCTAACAAACATTCTGAACGAGAACGCTATATTCAACACAACATGAAAGTTGGTGGTGTGTCGCGTGAGCGTGCTGAGCACATGGCAGATGCTCGCGATAAGGCAGGAATGGGGTACACCGCTAAAGACGGTGCAATGCCTGAAGCTGTTAAACAGGCTGAAGAAGCGGACTGGAAGCGTAAACAAGCAGCTGAAGCGCGTGAGGAGGCTGAAAAGAAAGCTGAGGAGACTCAAAAACGTCAAACTAAGGAGCTTGAAAAACAGCAACAGATCTTGCAGGTCAATGCACGTGTAAAAGCTAATGCTGAAAAGTTTAACTATTCAGGATTTGAAGCCAAGTATGGCTTGCCGAGTGGCATGCTATCAGCTCTTAACATGCAAGAGACTAAGGGTCGAAATGTTGAAGGCGTTCAGACTAAATACGGCACGGCGAAAGGCAACTTTCAAATGCTGGATATGACCGCCAAGCGCTTTGGCGTATCTGATCCATTCGACACAAAACAAGCTGCTGAAGGCGCAGCCAAATACATGCGTTTCTTGCTAGATAAGTATGGTGATATCAACAAGGCTATTTCTGCTTATCATGCAGGTGAAGGGAATGTTGATCGTGGTACCGGTATTGGTCCAATTAATCGCCAGTACGTGAAAAACGTCAAGGGTTACATGGCTGGCGTTAACGGTGTAGAAGCAGGGACTGAATCTTCAGATTTTGATAAATCACTTCAAGAACAAATCCGCAAAGCTGAAGAAGCTGAAAAGGAAATGCTAGCACTGCAGTATAAATATGCAGATGAGCGAAAGCAGATTGCTATTGATCTCAAAAATGAGCTTGATGAGATTGAGAAATCAACATTAAGCAGTGATGAGAAAAAAGCTTTTGCGATTCAAGCAGAAAAAGATGCAGCAGAAAAAATCAAAGCAATTGATATTGAAAATCTTGAGCACCGATTAAGCCTGAATGAGCTTGAGATATCAGGACGTGAAATCCTAGCTGATCGTATTTACGAAATTGAAATGGCTCAGCTTCAAGCACTGTTTGATGCTGGAAAGATTTCAAATGTTGACAAGGTTAATCTTGAAAAAGAACTTCAAGATAAGCTGACTGCTACAAAACGGATTGGCTTAGAAGAGCGGCTTGATCTTGAGATGCAATTAGGTGCACTGACAGGTGACCCAAAAGGCATTGCTACTGCCAGTAATAACCTAGGTGCTTTAGATTATCAAAAAAGCCTTTCCGATATAAATCAACCTAAGAAGTTGGATGATGCTCAATTAGCTGATTTTGAAGAAAAGTTTGGTGGTCTGACTTCACGTATGTCAGGGCTATGGGAGAAAGGTATTCAATCCATGATGAATGGAACACTCACATGGAAAAATGCCATGAACGCCATATTCACAGAACTTGCTGGTGAATTCATTCAAAATATGATCACTGAACCAACCAAAAAACTAGCTAAAGAACTCGCTGTTCGTTTGGCTACGAAGCTTGGATTCATCAAAACTGAAACCGCTGCGGAGGTGACAGGTCAAGCTGCACAGACTAGCGCCGTGGTAGCTGGTGAAGGCATGAAAACCGCTGCAACTTCAACAGGTGTAATTGCTCGTTTAGGTTTAAAGCTCATGGAAGTCTTAAAGTCAATCATGATGTCAGCTTGGGAGGCTATGGCTGGTGCTTGGGCTGCGCTTTCGTCTATTCCAATCGTAGGTCCTGCATTGGGTGTGGCGGCTGGTATTGCTGCATTCGCGGGTGTATCAGCAATTGTTGGAAAAGTGGCCTCTGCTCGAGGCGGGTACGATATTCCTGCTGGTGTAAACCCCATGACTCAACTTCACGAAGAAGAAATGGTTTTACCTAAGCAGCACGCGAATACGATTCGTGCCTTAGGTAAGTCACTAAGTGCAGATGGAAGCTTTGGCACACCTCAAACTCCAAGTCAACAAGTGAGTAACCATTTCTCAATTCAAGCCTTTGACTCACGTGACGTAAAGCGTTTCTTTGAAAAGCATGGTCGTGAATTGGCGAGTGGATTAAAGGGCCATCGCCGTAATTTCGGTACCTAAGGAGGTTTTCGTGTCTGATGTATTATTTCCTGAATTACCTGGTCTTGAATGGGAGTTGTCAAAAACTCCCATTTTTAATACCAAAATTATGACTTCTGTGAATGGTCGAGAGCTACGAGCAAGTTACCAAGCCGTTCCTAAGTATGAAATCTCAATGTCATTTGCATTTTTACGTGAAAATAATGGTAGGAATGAATTGCAGCAACTCGAAAGTTTCTTTTTAGAGCGCCGTGGTGCTTTCGATTCATTTCTTTTCAAGATGCCTGATGATTATGAGTTTAATTGCACTTTTCAAGGTGATGGTGAAACCACTTCTTTTCAATTGCATAAGAAAATGGCCAGCCTAGAAATACCGGTAAGTCATACGGCTGAGTTTGTATCTGAAGACCCTCTTATGTGGAGTGATGATCTTGATCAACCAATGTGGACTGATCTTGAGGCAAAAATGTGGGTAACACAGTATGAAATTACAAAGAACGGTTTGTTAAATTTACCGATACCCCTTGCTGAAGGTGATACGTTGCAAGTTGATGGCATTTTTTATTATCGGTGTCGATTTGCTGATGATGAGCAACAGTTTACGAACTTTATGCATAAACTTTGGAACGCAAAAAGAGTTGATCTGGTGGGATCTTTAGGAAATAAAGTATGAGAGCTGCTTCTCCAAAATTAATTGCATTGCTTGATGCAGATCGGTTTGTAATGGCAGATCTCTATACGATTACAACTGTGCAGGGTGATGTATTCAGATATACCAATTATGATTTTGATTTGACTGTTGCAGGTCAAGCATATAGTTCGAAAGGTCCGATCATCAGCCGGGAAGGAATTAGTCTGTCACTCGGTATTGAAGTTGATAATTTATCGATCAGCATTAATTGTATTGATGATAAAGAATGGAGCGGCATTAATGTTGTTCAAGCGTTTCATAATGGTCAATTAGATGGTGCTCGATTTAAGTTGGAGCGCATATTTATGGATATGAGTATGCCAACGGACACCAGTGCCGGGACGATCAAATTATTCGAAGGTCGAATCATTGAGCCTGACTTAGATCGCAATTTAATTCAAGCTAGTGTTGCATCAGATCTGGATGAATTGAACGTGCAAATGCCGCGAAATCTTTATCAGCCAAGTTGTACCAATACGCTATTTGACACGGCATGCGGTCTATTGCGTCAAAATTTCATGGTGCAGACAACTATTGAAACAGGCAGTACTGCATCACGAATTATATGCCAGGTGAATCAGCCTCAAGGTTGGTTTACTCAAGGTGTGATCGAGTTTCTGGAAGGTGGAAATGCAGGTCTAAAACGGACGATTCGAATGCACGAATCAGGTGCTTTGTTATTGACTTTGCCGTTGTTGGAAGCACCACAGGCAGGGCAACGAATCAAAGTTTATCCAGGATGTGATAAGCGACTGGAAACTTGCCAGAACCGTTTCAATAATTTCTCTCGTTTCCGTGGTGCGCCTTTTATACCGGTACCTGAAACCGCAGTTTAATCAAATTTGTATTAATCCATACCCAGCCATTGAGCTGGGTTTTTTTGTGGGGTCAAAAAATGCCTTTACCTAACATTCTTGAATTTGCTGGTACAAATATTACTCAACGTAATTTCCAAATTGCGCAAGCTAAGTTTCTAAATTTTGTCGGGGAACTTGATGCTCGTCAAGCCGCAACATCCGGTGGATATTTTAAGTCTTATACAGATTTAGTCACCGCTAATAATGACATTTCGAATATACCGTTGGGCGTAACTGTGCGTGTAAACAGCTTAGCGAATGGCGGTGATTATTATAAGTCAACAGAGAATGCGACGACATTAACAAAAAGTCCATACGATCCTGTCGGTCTTGCAAATAACTATACAGATTCTAAGCTTTCTGAAAGTGTTTACACTCCTGGCTTTAAAACAGTTGAAGGGATAATTACAGTTAATGATTATATTATTGATTCGAATATTAATAATGCGGTGTTGAAACCATATACAGGCGGGCAATATATTAAGATCCCTGTTAAAGCAGGGGATCAAGTAAAAATTGAGGGCAGCCGTAATGAGTCAACTTGGCGACTAAATTATATTAATGCTTCAGGTAATAGAATCTCTGTATCAGAAAACTATGGTGACGGTTTATATATAGTCCCAGCTGGAGCTGTATTTGCTTTAAAAACAGTGAAAAGTACAATCTCCGAAAACATAGCAACAAGTTATCTTGTATACGATGCGCTTGGAAATAATCGAATCGATCTACTCAATGAAAGCTTAGGTGAAGTCGCGGAAAAAGTAGAAGATCTGAAAGGCGGCGCTTCGGAAATTGAGCTTGAGCTTGAACCTATTGTTGGAGCTGCAGTAGCTACAAATAGTGATAATCCGAATTTACTTGCACCAGGTGTTGATCGAAGTTATCTACAACTCGATGTTTCTGAGTTTGAACGCATTGAAATAAGAAATGCTCGCACAGATATTCCACAGTGGGTTTGGGTTTTTGCAGATTCACAGTTAAACCGTTTAACTATCTCAACCAAGTATGGAAACGGT
The DNA here is from genome assembly GCF_056779975.1 of Acinetobacter sp. ANC_7511. NCBI lineage: Bacteria > Pseudomonadati > Pseudomonadota > Gammaproteobacteria > Moraxellales > Moraxellaceae > Acinetobacter > Acinetobacter sp. ANC_7511. Next base: position 58,748 of record NZ_JBWYIY010000001.1, on the reverse strand, counting down.
AGCCTGACCATACCGAGTGGTGCAAAGTACGCTTTAAGAACACTTGAGGTTGCTGGAACCGCAGAAAATTCAAATTTAGAAATTACGGGTTTTAAATCCGTGTTATCAGTTCAGGCGGTATACCAAGAATTAAAAACCGATATTGAAACACTAAAAAATTCACCAAGCCTTGGTGGTGGTAGCAGTAGTTTTGGCGCAATGGCCGATATGATGTCTGAAATGTTCAAAAATGGTAATGTGCTGAAAATTTCAGAATTTTCAGCTCCTACGCAACATGAGCAAATTGATACGGCAATACGTTTTATCAAAAAGCGGGGTTGGGGAATTTTGGATATGGAATCAGGCGTATGGTTACGTAACTCAGCTGTACTATTGCCTGATAATTGTTGGATATATCTAAACGAAGCCACTATAAAACTTGCTGACGGTGTATTTGATAATGTGATTCGCAATGAGGGGATTGTTCCAAATCCCGATCCTTTTGAATATGCGCTGGAGCTCAACGAAAATCGCAATATTCGAGTATTTGGTAAGAATAAGTCAGTCTCTTTGCTTAGCGGTCCAGATGTTCCATACACTGCGCCTCATCCAACCAAAGGCGGTGATCCGATCCCGTGGGTTGGTGATTTCTACGGCTGGAGAACATTGCCAGTTTTATTTGCAAATGTGAAAGACTATAAATTGCATGACTTTGGCATGGTTCAAACAACGTGTTGGGCGATTTCTCAAGAGCATGGTTGTGAAAATTTCGAAGTCTACAACATTGGGTTCCACACTACTGTTAAAAACGGGGATGGTGTTGATGTACGTCAGGGTTGTAAAAAAGGAAAAATTTACAATATCACTGGCTTTACTGGTGATGACATGGTTGCACTTTCAGCGATTCAGAACTTTATTGTCCAACACCCGTCAGGCAACTATATTTATCCGATGCAGGTAGGCGGTTATGGTGATCGTGGTTTTGGTGGAGATATTGAAGATATTCAAATCAACAGTATTTCAGGTAGAGGTTTGCACAATGGTGTCCGACTTTTGGCATCTGGAGGATCAAAGCTTAAAAATATTAGTGTCGATAATATCTCAGACAAAGACGGTACATTTAATGGTGCTATTGTCTTAGTGAGTTCAGGTTACGGTGCTGCAGCTCAAATGGGCGATATGACTAACATCACTGTAAATGGGATTGAGTCCAATTTTTCTCAAACGCCGCTCCGACTTGATGGACCAATCAAAGACAGCTCATTCAATAAAATACGTCAGAAGAAATCGACGGGCGTACTTTATACAAATACTGCTACTTTTGATAATACTGAAATTACCAATGCAGAATATGTCTAATTCAAAAAACATCGAAGCTGTTGCTGAAGCAATGACATGGCTCGGTACACCCTATCATCATCAGGGACGAGTTAAAGGCGTGGGTGTGGATTGTGGAACGTTGATCTGTGAAGTCTATGAAAAAGTGGGCTTGATGGATCACTTAGATCCGCGTCCATACCCACCGGATTGGCACATGCACCAGCTTGGCCAACGATATTTAGAGCACGTTTTATCCGTGTGCTATGAAGTCGATGAGCCACAGCCTGGTGACATTGTTTTATACCACTTTGGCAAGTGCATCAGTCATGGTGCAATTGTCGTCGAATGGCCAACGATTATTCACTCCTATATACATCAAGGAGTAATACTCCAAGATGGCACAAAAGGAAGTCTAGCTCGCAGAATTGCGGGCTTTTTTCGTATGAAGAGGCTAAAAGAATAATGGGCGGAATATTTGGGACTACAACAGTCAGTACATCTGATAAGCGCATCAATTCGATGCGCATTCAGCAATCTGCATACGGTCTGACTCAGCCATTGGTTTATGGTAAAAATCGTGTTGCAGCCAACATGTTTTGGTATGGAGACTTTAAAGCCACGGCCCATACAACAACCACTAAATCAGGTGGTAAAGGTGGTAAAACTAAGACTAAAAACACAACATATACGTATTCAGCATCGTTAATGCTTGGGCTATGCGAAAATAAAATCAAAGATATTGGGATTGTATGGCGTGATAAAGAACAGATCGTCACAAAAACCGAAGGCGGTGTGCAACTCAAGCCAATTGATCAAGTTGGATTTGAACTCTTTGATGGTGATCACAATCCTGTTTGGGGATATTTAGCATCCAAGCATCCAGATGAAGCAGTGCATTATCCGTTCCTTGGATATGTCGCATGTGCTAATTATGATCTGGGTGGTAGTGCAGCATTATCGAATCATAATTTTGAAGTGATCAGCGACATTACATTTTCAGAAACGATTCATGATGCGAATCCCGCTGACGTGATAGAAGACTTCATCACCAATCCACGGTACGGTGCAGCACCAAGTTTGAATATGGCAGATTTATCTGAATTTCGGACGTATTGTGCAGCCACCAATTTGTTGATCAGTCCTGCTTTGACTGAACAGCGTGAAGCATTTGAAATCATCAATGAAATTGTGGAAGCGGTGAATTGTGCTGTGGTACCAAGTCCAGACGGTTTGAAAATCCGTTCATACGGTGACAGTGCAGTGACAGGAAATGGCGTGACATTTACGCCAAATCTTGAACCGGTATATCACTTAACAGATGACGATTTTATAGGTGAAGATCAGCCAGTACGTGTGCGTCGAAGCCGTGATACTGATGCATATAATCATTGCCAAATTGAGTACGTGAATCGCTTCAACCAGTACAACACGGAAACCGTTGAAGCAAAGGACCAAGCAAATATTGAAATGTTTGGGCTCCGTACACAAGATCCAGTTAAGTTTGACTTTTTCTGTGAGCCAAAAATTGCTCGCCATGCGGTGCAATTGCTATTACAGCGAAAACTCTATGTTCGAAATGAATATGAGTTTGAATTGGGTTGGAAGTACTGCCGACTTGAGCCGATGGATATTGTGACCATTACAGATAAATCCTTGGGTTTAAATCAGTTTCCAGTACGGATCACTCGTGTTGAAGAAGATGAAGAGGGTGTACTTTCGATTACCGCAGAAGAGTTAGCAGTCGGATCTCGTTCAGCAGTTGAGTATGATCTGCAATCATCGAATGGGTACCAAGGTGGTAATGAGGAACCAGGCAACGTTAATGCACCGGCAATTTTTGAGCCTCCTTTAGAATTAACCGATGGTAAAAATCAAATCTGGGTAGCTGCATCTGGTGGTATTAATTGGGGTGGTTGTAACGTCTGGGCAAGTATAGACAACACGACTTATGAAATGATCGGCACCATCTATGGCTCTGCACGTTACGGTACATTAGTTTCAGCCATTGATGCGGATGACACATCGATGCAAGTGCAATTGAATACATCATCTCAAATCTTTGGAGGTACGCTAGAAGATGCTGAAGTTGATGCAACACTGTGTAAAGTTGGTGATGAATATATCAATTATATCGATGCAACCTTGGATGGATCAGGGCGTTATACATTAAGTGGCATGCTTCGTGGCCGTTTTGATGATGCAAGTACACATAATGCAGGTGAATCATTTGTTCGTATTGACCGAGCCATTTTTGAATATGACTTCAACTCAAATATGGTTGGTAAGCAGATTTATCTGAAGTTCACAAGCTTCAATGGTCTTGAGCAAAAAGAAGAAACCTTAGATGAAGTGACGGCATACAGTTACACAATCAATGGTGGTCGTCCTGCAGGTGTTAAGGGCTTGTCACTTCAGTCGGCATTCGTTGGTACTAGCTTCAAAGTGCAATGGCAATCAGCCGCAGGCGCATCTGGTTACGTTGTGCAAATTTGGTCAAATGGCGTATTGCTAAGAACAATTGAAACGACGAATACCGATTATTCATACAGTATGGATGAAGCGAAAATCGACGGTATTCAACGTGCTTATACAGTGCGTGTTGCAAGTAAAAACGGTTCGATTATCAGCACTTATGCTGAACTGAATATCAGTAATCCAGTGCCACCACAATTGTTGAACGTGTACACATCTGCTACTGCAGATTCGATCACAGTGACGTGGATTCCAAGTGAAGTACCGGATCTGAAAGATTATCAAGTGTGGATCAGCACTAATGCGAACTTTGATCCTGAAATAACAGCAGCACGTTGGACGGGTACCGAAAATGCTTGCACGATTACTGGCTTGCAATCAACGACCACATATTATGTGCGTGTTGCTGCGCGGGACGTATGGAAGCCGACCTCGTGGAACTATTCAACACGAATCACACAAGTCACTGCGGATTAATCACAAACCACCTTCGGGTGGTTTCATTTTTAAAGGGGTAATCAATTGCGAGATATCGTGATTAAACAGGGTATGAATAAGCCTATTCCATTAGACGTTAATAATAGTGATGGCACACCATATGACTTTAGTGATGTGACTGAGATCCGCAGCAAGATACGAAATATCAGTCGTGAGGTTATTGCAGAACTCATCATTTCCATAGATGAGGAAACACCTGGTCGACTCATTATAGAAACAGGTCCTACTGATGATTGGCCTATAGGAGAGCATGTTTGGGATGTCTACTTTTATTTGAAAGATGGTCATGTATTTCCCATGCCCGACAAAGGTGTAAGCAAATGGATTGTTGATGAACGAATCTCTTAAAGGAGGGTATTTCTATGAGCCAAAACACTCACAAAGTCATTGTGAAAAATTCAGCGCTTAAGGTGACAGTCAGCACATCAAATAAAGCAATAGTTGCGAAAATGCCCATCAAAGTCGTTCAAGTAAATGAAGCTGGTCGTCAAGGACCCAAAGGTGATCCTGGACTAACTTTAGATGAGGTTGATGATCGAATTGATCAAAAAATTAATGAAAATAGAATTTTGTTCAGAGATTTAGCAGGGAATATATATGGTTCAGATACTTGATATTTTACTAAAGGATGATCTGCATCCGAGCCTAGCAATCAATGCGAATAATCAACTGCAAGTAAATGTCGATAATGAATCTATTCATATCAAGCCAAACGGAACCATTGCCTTAAGTATTGAATCGCAATTATTGATTAATGCTATTAAAGCTAATCAAACATTAACAGCTCTCTCTTCAAGAGTCGATGCAGAGTCAGGTGCACGTTTTATCACTTATGTTAATGAGCTTGGTCAAACGACAGAATTAAATTTTTCAGCATTTATGACTGATGTCCACGTAAATGGTGGTGTGGTTGAGGGAAAGGTGTTAGTGCTCACTGATACTGCAGGTGATCAAGTGCGAATTGATTTGACTCAATTTATGAGTGAAGCTGATGTACGTGCATTGATTAAAAGTATGTTTACGGTCGCCTTGAGAAATTTAAAAGGTGATATTAAAGGGTGGATTTTACCTTATGAGCCAGAACAACCCGATATTGTTTCCGAGTGAAGTAAAAGTACCTGAGCTTGAAGAATTTTCGGATGACTTTATTCTGCATAACAATCAACTATATGTTGACTGGAATCGGGTAGGTAATGTTCTTAAGTCTTCGAGTGGTGGGCCCAGAGTTGTTTACGAAGGTGAGGTTGTAGCAGACGAATCGGATGCATTTTTTACTATTAATATACCTGATGGGGTGTTTGCAGAACCGCCTAAGATTTTAATTACTGGCTTTGCTTTAAATCCCGAAACAAACACTGCTGTCGGTAATGCTGCATTTGCATGTCTATTTCCTTCGAGTGTTACAACTACTCGAGCACGTGGTAGAGCAAAGACGGCAAATTCTGCAGGCTTGTTAGCAGCTATGGTTCTAACCAATGCAGTTGGGGCGATTGTTCAATTTATAGCTATTGGTAAGCCGTATATAGGAGATCAGTATGCACTTGCCGCCTGAAGGTACCCAGTTTTTTTCAGATTATTATCGCAGTCAAATTGGCGAACATTATTATCTTAAAGAAGAAAACGGAACTTGGTTTGTTTTTAATTTTCAGCAATGGGTAGCATTACCACCACCTGATCAATGGATTTTGGAATATAAAAAGCCAATATCTGAATTTACTGAATGGGACTATAACCCATTTAATGTATAGCCACCTCTGGGTGGTTTTTTTATTGCCGATTTTAAGGGGGCGTTAGTGAATGAACCTAGTGCATCACTTTGGAAAAAATTAAATGAAGTAACAGACAAACTTCAGAAAGTGTCTGAGCAGCTTATTGAATCAAATGCCATTAACAAAGGTTATCACCAAGCACTTGATCAGCATCGGATCAAGATTGAGGCCCTAGAGCGTGAAAACAATCGTGCTCAAGGTGCGATAGGTTTACTCAAATGGGCATCAACTATTCTACTCGGCATATCTATAACTAGTGCTTCGTGGACCATTAATACAATCAATCAACTCAAACAAGATGTGGCTATTATGAAAAGCCTCAGAGAGGATAGAAAATGAAATTAATTGAAAATTGGAAACAGGCTTGGAAACTCAAGTCAGTACAAGTAGGCGCATTTAGCGCCTTTTTTTATGCCTTAATTTTATTCTGTGATCAGTTTGTACAGGTGTGGAATGTTATTCCACCAGAGCTAAAAACCTACATTCCCGAACAATGGAAAGAATTTGTCGGGTGTTTTGTTGGTGTAGCTATGATTCTTGCTCGCTTAAAGGCTCAACCTGAACTACATAGCATTAATCAGTTTGTAACTGTAACAGCAGGGCATTCAAATTCTGATCCTGGTGCGGTAAATGGCAATCTTAAGGAAGCCGATTTTGTTGTAACCATTCGAAATGCTTTAGCTTATTACCTAAAGCAGGCGGGCTTACAGGTTAAAACTGATGGTATTGGCACTCAGAACGATCCGTTGTCTTCAGCCCTCAAATTAATCAAAGGTTCTAAAATTTCTTTAGAGATTCACATGAATGCAGCAGCAAACAAAACTGCTGTTGGTATTGAAACAATCTCATTACCTAAAGATAAGAAATTGGCTCAAGAGATCTCTAAAGCCGTTCAGAAAATCACAGGTTCACGACTTCGTGGTGATAGTGGCTGGATTGATCAATCTAAATCGGCTCGAGGCAAATTGGCTTTCGTACAAAATGGAGGTTTAATTCTTGAAGTTGGTTTTATCTCTAATGATGCTGAAGCAAAGCTAATTCAAGATCGAGCATGGTTGATTGCAAGAGAAATCTCAAAAGTAATTATCGCTAACCAGTAAAGAGATAGCCCTCTAAATGAGGGCTAATTTATTTAAATATAACAAAATTTTTAAAGTACAGTTTTCTGCCTGATTCACTATCTATTAATTTATATACATATAAATCATAATTATTCCTATGCTTTAAATCATATACATTTTGTTTGTAATCACCATCGAGCATTAATTTTCTGAAATATAAATTACGTTTTAAATCGAATGCACTTAGAATTTTTTTCATTTGCGACCTCTATCTCTATATACCTTGTGTAGATGACTTTCCAGAACCCAAATATCACCATCGATGACAACTTTATTGCCATCGTAAAGAGATAAATTCTGGCCATAAAAATCTGTAATGTTATTTAGTTTCCCTTGATAATTATAGTTTGCCCAAGCACATCTACGATCACTGTGGTTTGACTCTTTGTGAAAAACGAGGATTACTTGAGGGTATTTAATCATCATGAGTTTAATTCTCGGCACTAATATAATCTGGTATTTCAACAAAGTAAGCTTGATTAGTAGCAATGCTTACCCATTGCAACGTCCCGATTTTATTAATGAGTTTAATATTATTGTTATCGTATAAGCTGATTAATACATTATTATCATCAAAAAAACCAACATATTGAATAGCTGGATTTCTGTGAAAGTTTTCATACATTTTATGGACTTTAACTTTAACAATATTCATTATTTATCCTAATCACCTAAAAGGAGTTAAACCTTTTAAATGATTTAAGAACTCTGAGTTATAAGTTATTTTTTAACCTCGACCTCAGTATGCTCTTTCGGAGCATCTTTAGTTTGTCTGTTCTCAGCATTTAATTGCTGTTCCTTATTTTTTTCTTGCTGAGCTTTTTGCGTATTATCGCCTGCAGGATTTGATTGTTGCTGGTTCTGTTGTTGCTGGGTTTTAGAGTCACTTGACTTTGTGAAATTTGACATAATGATTGTCCTTGAATTGTCAATAGTATTATCGACAAACTCAGCATGTGCCTTATATTTATTAATAGATACCCTGAATATGTATCAAGATTTATAGTTTTAGAAATATTTATTATGAGTGCCTGATATTAATCGATTATTAATATAATATTTAAATTAATATATTTGTAATTTATAAAAACTCTTACTCATGCATTGTCATAAATTTTTACATTAGCAATTTAGCAGTAATCTCCTCATCAAACTCTATTACCCCAGTCTAGTACGATTCAATCTATAGATTGAAATTTTTTCAATACTTTGCAAGTTATGCTATCCGCTGAATTCTCAAAAAAGAGAAATAGCAAAATTGGGTAGGAAACCTTATAGGTAAAGTATAAAATTTCTTTAGTAACTTACTAACAATTAATTCTGATGAAAATGATCACAGAATTATTTTCTAAGACGTAAATATCTTCAGTCTACAAAAAATGAAGAGTCTACAAAAAAATAAATTTGTAGACTGATTTGTAGACTGATGAAGTGCAATTACACCTAAGTGGTAACAAATATATGCAACTATTAAATAGTATTAAGTTATTGAAAATACAGGTAATTGCAATATGATACAAGCGTTGCCAATTAAAACAAAACTAGGTGGATTCTACTTTTTCTACTATGCGATTGTTGGTACCTTCATGCCGTATTGGAGTCTATATCTGCAAGATCAGGGATTTAGCTTTTTAGAGATTGGGGGGCTTAGTGCAATTGCAATCATGACACGTTTTTTTGCGCCGTTTATTTGGGGTTGGGTGGCGGATAAAACGGGTAAAAGAATGCTATTAGTGCGAATCGCAACATGGATGGAAGCGAGTATATGGTTCCTCATTTTTATTATACCTAATAATTTTCAATCAATTGCCTTGTTAATGTTGATCTTCAGCTTTTTTCAAAATGCGATACTTGCTCAATTTGAAGGCGTTACATTATTTTGGTTAGGCGAAAAACGAAATGAACTTTATGGCAAAGTGAGAAAATGGGGATCGATTGGGTTTATTGTTGGTGTTTTCTTTATTGGTCTAATTCTTGAAATCATCGATATTCAGTATCTCCCGATTTTATTACTGAGTATTTCATTTCTAGCGTTCTTATGGTCATTTACAGTAAAAGAACCGAAGGGCGCACCAAAAGCCCAAAAAACACTTGAATCCATTATTCCAGTCTTAAAACAACCAGTTGTGAAAGCAATTTTCTTAATTGAGTTCATTATGTTGTTTGCTCAAGCACCATTCTATAGTTTTTATAGCAATTACTTACAGTCATCTGGATTTAGTACCACAGCAACAGGATTTCTTTGGTCAACAGGTGTTATTGCTGAAATCATGATGTTTGCCTATGCATCATTTTTTTTAAATCGTTTTACATGGCGTCAGTTGGTTGCGATCTGTTTATGGATGACTGGGCTTAGGTTTTTGCTTGTTGGTTTATTTCCTGAAAGTTTTGTTCTCCAATTTCTATCCCAGACAATGCATGCATTCAGTTTCGGTTTATTTCACTTATTGGCGATGCGCATTATTTTTGAGCACTTTTCTGCTGGGCAGCAGGGTAGAGCTCAAGCTTTGTATAGTACGATGTGGGGCTTGGGTGTGGCATCTGGAAGCGTATTGGCAGGACAATATTGGGAGCTGATTTCTGGCAGCTATATTTTTATCATTGCAGGAGCTTCAACGTTGATTGGTTTCATATTTTTATCCGCTTTACCAAATCTCAAGCCCACTGAAGCAAGATAGTGACTTATGATGTTTGAGTAAATAGTAATTGCGGATCCACGCATAATCTATTTCGTCCTTCAGATTTCGCTTGATAAAGGGCAACGTCTGCACGATTAATCAATTGTTGGAATGGGGTGCCAGACGGAAGTTGTTGATAACTTAAACCTATGCTTACACTAATATTGAGATGTTGATTTTGCCTGATCATAATCGGTGTTTCTGCCACGCGGTCGCATATACGCTGTGCGATTTTAATGCAGGCTGGTAGGTTACTATCTTTAATTAAGATGGCAAATTCTTCACCGCCAACTCTACCGAATAAATCATTTGATCTAATTTGAGATCTGACGATATTGCTAAAGTCTTTGAGAACAATATCACCTATTTCATGTCCATATTGATCATTAATTTTTTTAAAGTGGTCAATATCGAGTAGTAGAATAGACACGCTGTGAATATTGGATTTCGCCTCCCTATGAGTTGAGTCTATCGTCTTTTCGCTTTCTTCATAAAAATATCGGCGATTCATAGTCGTTGTTAAACTGTCATGGTTCGCTAAATATAATATTTGGTGATATAGCTTTTGGCGATTCAAACTAATAATTGATAATGTTAGTGGGCCTAAAGCCAGCATGAAAAGACCAATGCGAACAGACAGTGTTGTCGAAATAAATGCTTCTGGAGATTCTGTTAGATAATATGCACTTAAGCTGTTGTATAAGAACATACATACAAAGCAGTTGATGATTGCAACCAACAATAAATTGTAGGTTAATGCTGCCCAGATGAGTGCTCCGATCGGGAACATGATGGCGCCAGGGCCAATAAAAAAGTGAGTTAGAATTACAGATACAACGACAAATATGAAGGGTAAGACAAGGGGCAAACTTAAACGTTGATTTTTTTGATTTACAAAATATTGTTGAACTGTAGTTTTGCTTGGTAATGCGAGAACAATAGGTAAAAAAGCGACAAAGTTAAGAATTTCACCACTCCACCACATGCCAAAATCAACCAAAATACGGCTGAGCTCCATAAAGCTGTTAGGAACATAAGGGATGGTTAAAATCGCAAAGGTTGGGCTCGCTAGGCACCCTCCAAAAGCACTAATTAAAAATAAGTAAACAAATGTAAGACCTTTATTGAATTCTTGATAATTGATTTTTAACCGGTTCAGTAGGTATAAGGTCACTAATGGGTTTAGCAAGTTAGCAAGAGTTAACAACCAAGTAAGTTGTAAAGTGTTGCCAGTACCTAGGTCTGCAAGCATATACCCAGAAAAGGCCCCAAGCCAGCCACCAAGATTATTGAGATAACTAAATCTTAAAAAAAGACCAAGTAGTATGGCATTTGCAGGCCAGAAAATTGCGAGAAATGAGAGAGGTCGACCAAGTATTCCAGCCAAAGCACAAAGTGTAATGATGAGCATGACAATCAAAAAAGATTGTGCATTGTTTTTAATCAGGTCTGTTCGTATCCATATGGTCATACTTAACGTATATTCCCTTGCATAAAATCTTATATTTTTAAGCTTTCTGTGAGGTATAGAATGAATATTATTCTGATAAGAATATATTTTTGCACTAATAAATCAGTAGATCGCATTAAACTGCTGATGATTTAAATTTCATCAATAGGGAATTCATTTTCTTATATAAAATTGTTCTTATCACGTTAATTCTATGAGTTTTCTTGCTGAAATGTGCTAATTTAGCTCTAAACGTTGACCTATAGATGTTGTATGAAAAAAACAGTTTTTTTTGCACCTTTACTTTTATTAATGACGTCTTTTTCTTCTGCCGATCAAAATGTCCAAGCGCAAGCTAAAGGTGCTGATTTACAACAGCCTGAAAATAATATTCGAATCAACATGCGCCCAGAAATTTTAGGTTTATGGGGAATGGAAATTCCAAATAATAAAAAATGTGTTGAGTATTATAATTTCCGTGGTAACAATGAGGTGGTCGTGAATAGTGCTAAAGAGTGGTCGGTCGGTTTATTTGAGTATCAACCATCTCAAGACAGCTCTTCGGGCTTGTTGCCTACCTTGGTCATGCAAGTCAATTATGAGAACAACGAAAAAGACTGCTCTGGTAATCAAGTAGATCAGGCAGGAGATTTGTCTCAATATTTTGTAAAATGGGACAATCCGAATCAAATCAATTTCTGTGCATCTGAAAAGGGTGGACAATGTTTTGCAAAACTTAATCGTATATTGCCTTAAGCTAAAATCTTTGCAGTCTATTCTTCAATAATAAAAAAGCCTCTTGAAAAAGAGGCTTTTTTATTCATCTTGTAAAGCTGTAATTACTCAGCTTCGCTATGTCCTTGTACCTGTTTCAACAAATGTTTCTCTAAGTAGTGAATATCCATAGCCTGTTCTGCAAAGTTCTTATCTTCAAGGATGAGATCTTTGTGTAGCGGAATATTGGTTTTGATTCCAGTTAAGATCATTTCATCTAAGGCTTGTTTCATACGAGCCAAAGCGGTTTCGCGATCTTTACCATGTGCGATTAATTTAGCAATCATCGAATCATAGTAAGGTGGAATGCTATAACCTGGATAGATATGAGAATCTAAACGGATGCCTGCACCACCTGGTGTGTAGAATTGCTCGATTTTACCTGGTGATGGGAGGAAGGTGGTTGGATCTTCTGCATTAATACGGCATTCAATTGCATGACCGTGTACTTTGATTTGATCTTGTTCTAGATTTAAACCAAGACCAGCGGCTACACGAAGCTGTTGTTCAATAATATCGACACCCGTTACCATTTCTGTCACAGGATGTTCTACTTGAACACGTGTATTCATCTCAATAAAGAAGAACTCACCATCTTCAAATAAGAATTCGAACGTGCCTGCGCCACGATACTGCATTAATTCGCATGCTTTTACGCAAGCTGCTAAAATTTCAGCACGAGCTTCTTCTGGAAGGTTCGGAGCAGGAGCTTCCTCAAGCACTTTTTGATGACGGCGTTGTAATGAACAGTCACGATCATATAAATGTACGGCGTGACCATTACCATCGCCAATCACCTGTACTTCAACATGGCGTGGCTTTTGAAGGAAACGTTCCATGTAAACCGTATCATCACCGAACCACATTTCAGCATCACGTTGAGCTGCTTGTACAGACTCCAACAGTGTATCAACACGTTCAACAATTCGCATACCGCGACCGCCACCACCAGCAGCAGCTTTAACGATAAGTGGGAAGCCAATCTCTTTTGCTTCGGCCAAGGCATTGTTTGGTGTTACAGCATGAGCTGAACCTGGAACGGTTGGTACACCAGCTTTACGCATCGCCATAATCGCTGACACTTTATTCCCCATAAGGCGAATATGTTCAGGACGTGGACCAATAAAGATAAAACCAGAACTTTCTACAATCTCAGCAAATTCAGCATTTTCTGATAAAAAGCCATAACCTGGATGAATTGCATCTGCACCAGTCACTTCCGCTGCTGTAATAATTGCAGGAATATTTAGATAACTTTCGCTACTTGCACCAGGACCAATACAAACGGCTTCATCAACAAAGCGTAAATGCATGAGGTCTTTATCGGCATCCGAGTAGATACCGACTGTTTTAATACCGAGTGTTTTGCAAGCACGTGTAATACGCAGTGCAATTTCACCTCGGTTGGCAATGAGAACTTTTTGCAACATACCAACCCCCAACGATTACGCGCGGTAGCGGAATAAAGGTTGACCGAATTGGATTACATCACCATTTTTAACTAAAATTTCTTCAATCACACCACTTTGAGTTGCCTCAATTGGGTTCATGATTTTCATTGCTTCAATAATTCCAAGCGTTTCGCCTGCTGAAACAGTTTGTCCTACATTTACAAATGGTGCTTCGCCTGGACTTGGTGCAGCATAGAACACGCCAACCATTGGTGAGGTTTCAACAGCACCACGAGAAGCTGGTTTCACAACTGGAGCTTCTGGCGCAGCAGATTGTATTGGTGCAACACCAGCGGCTACGATAGGATTACGACGCGCTAAAGCAATGGATTGATCACCTTCTTTTACTTCAATAGATTGAAGATCCGATTCAATCATTAAGTCGATGAGCTTTTTAATTTTGCGAATATCCATGAATTCGTATTCCTAAGGTTAAAGATGTGTAGAAGTTTGAATTTTTTGCACGGCATGAGTTAATGCAAATGAATAACCCTGTGCGCCTAGTCCACAAATGACACCGACAGCTTTATCTGAGAGATAAGAGTGGTGTCTAAATGCTTCACGTGCGTGAACATTTGAAAGGTGAACTTCAATAAATGGGATCGCAACACCTAATAGGGCATCACGTACTGCTACTGAGGTGTGGGTCAGTGCAGCAGGATTGATGATGATAAATTTTATACCATCAATTTGGGCTTGATGAATTCGGTCGACAATGGCACCTTCCCAATTGCTTTGGAAGGTTTCAAGTTGAATTGAACTTTCTTGAGCTTGCTGTATGAGTTGATGATTGATATCGTCTAAAGTTAAATGTCCGTAAACTTCAGGTTCTCGCTTTCCTAGCAAATTTAAATTTGGTCCATGTATGACCAAAATGGTCGAACTCATGAAGACAGCTCCAATATGAAAGTTGCAATATAACCTTGCAAGATGTCTGCAAAGTTTGCATATTATGGCATGTTTTTAAGCTTTTCATTTATATTTTGTTTCAAAAATAGCAAAAAAACAATGTCGTCAATGAGCTGTATTTTGAGAACTTTGCAGTCAATTGGCAATGTTAAAAAATTACATTTTTCTTTTAATTCTTCGAGTCTGCTATTTTAAACCGAATTGACCAAAAGTATTCATTTGTTTTGTGTAACCGCCATATGTGAGTCATCAATAGTCAGCATTTCTGACCATGAGGTGGTATAGCGTGGAGAGTGGTGCAATTGCTTCATTTTCCATTGTTGTTGATTGGTATGATAGCCCACTTGAATACAATGCTTTCCAAAGCGGTTTTTCATAGCGCCAATTGTTGTCATGAGTGAATCTCGCTGCTGGATTAAATCATGAGGCTGCCAAAGGTCATGTGTATGTGTTTTTTTAGCACTCAAAGCAGAAAACATGACGGAAACTTTTACATAACGTATATTTTCTTTAAATAAAACATCAATTTGCTGTTGTGCTGCATGGGTCAGGATTAATAAATCATCCGTCGGATATTCCAAACCAATTACATGAGAATGTGATTTCTTGAATGGTTTTACTGGAATTTTTTCATAAAGAGACACATGGACACAGGCGCATAATTGTTCTTGCTTGGTTAAACGCTCATGAGCCCGACTTAAATGAAAAATCATGGCTTGCTTGATTAATGCTTTATCCTTTAATGCTGATGCAAAACTTCGTGATGCTAAGATTCGTTTAGACGGTAAATCAGGATCTTCTAGTGAAATACAGGACTGACCTTTTAGCTCACGAATGGTACGCCCCATGAGCACTGAAAACTGCTTCATCAAATAGTGTTCATTGGCAAAAGTTAAGTCATAGCAATTATAAATACCGTAACTTTCAAGTTGTTTACTAATTTTTCGACCTACGCCCCAAATTTCCGATACTGAGGTTTCTATAAGTAATTGATCAAAACTGCATGGATCCAAATCCAATAAAGAACACACTCGGTTAAAACCAGAACGTTTTTTGGCAAAGTGATTGGCGAGTTTAGCTTGTGTTTTACTGTAACCAATCCCGATACAACAAGGTAAACCGATCCATTGTTGAATACGGTCGACTAATTCTCGACAAAATTTTTCTAAATCAAAAAGACTTTGATAATGTGTTAGGCGAATAAAACATTCATCAATTGAATAGGGCTCTAGATCTGAATCTGCATGAAAGTGTTGCTCTAAAATAGTGAAAAAACGACTAGACATATCGCCGTAGAGGGCATAGTTGCTTGAGAATACTTTAACACCAGCTTTAAGCATATCTTTTTCAATTTCATACCATGGCACGGCCATGCCAATATTGAGAGCTTTCGCTTCCTCACTACGGGATACGACACAACCATCGTTATTACTTAAAACAACGACCGGTTGACCATTTAAACTTGGATTAAATACACGCTCACAACTGACATAGCAGTTATTAATATCAATGAGCGCAAAAATCTCTTGATGATAAATATTTTGCATAGGAGTAGGGTGAACTGCTTAGATCAATTTATTTCAGTTTTTTTAAAATACAAGTCACTACACCCCAGACCATGATTTGTTCTTCGCTACGAGGATAGATGTCAGGGTAGTCTGGATTCTCGGCTTTTAACCATAAAAGGATCGTTCCATCATTTTGTTTTTCTAACATTAATCTTTTTACTGTGAATTCATTATTAATCAGCGCCAAGACGATATCACCATGTTCTGCATTCAAACTCCGGTCAATCAAGATTTGATCACCAACTTCAATCCCTGCATTTTTCATTGATAAAGAATTTACGCGTAGTATAAAAGTAGATGCTACGTTGTGAACCAAGTATTCATTTAGATCAATATGTCCTTCTACATAATCTTGTGCTGGGGAAGGGAAGCCTGCTGCCACAGATTCAATAGGATAGGCAATTTTTAAACGTGTTCTAAATTGGATTGGTGAAATTTCAATTTGTTGATTGAAATCATCTTCAGGTCGTATTTTTAACCATTCTTTAATTTGAATCACTTTTGATTCAGGAATACGCATTACTACTGTTTTTTCTGAAAACTGTGATTTTCGACCTGCATTGGCACGTTTACCACCATGTAGAGAAGCGGTATTTGTTGCTGAAATATTTGAATTGCTGCTCATATGAAATTCCCCCCATTTAATCTTGAATATGTAACAAAATCAAGATAGCAAAAAAAACATTGTAAAAACAGATTGTTTCGTCGGATTGATTGTGCTTATACGACACTATGCTTAAAATTAGGTCTGAATTTATGATGAAAATGGAATCATCCATGTTGCAAGATTTTATTGAAGAGCAAAAATTAGTCTGTGAGGAGTTTGATTCTGCTTACATCAAAGTGAATGAAGATGATGTTGTTGCTGTGGCTAAGCATACTTTAGATCAAGAGCCAATCGTCGGTTTGCGTAATAAGCCTGAACCAGGTGAGAAAGTGGCATGGTTTATTTATGGTGGTGAATTAGGCGAGGGCGAAGATTTTTTTGAGACGATGACGGTGAAAGAGCTTGAAGAAATTTTACCCGACGCAATTCCATTTCTTGCATTGGAAACAGGTTTCCGTTTTATGATTGATCGAGATGATTATGAGGATGTTTGGAAAGCTGAGCCTGATTTAGGAATCTAATGCGCATGTTATGGGTGAGGTTGATTTTTGTAGGTTTAAGTTTTGTTGTATCACAACAGGTTGTAGCGAATGATTTGATTGATGCACAACAGATGGTGTATCAGCAAAAACTGGATCATGAAATGCAGCTGATCGAACAAACCAAGCAGATTTTAGATGATGAACACAGTACAGCCACACCGATGGAGCAACAACTTGCTTTATGCGGAAGGTTAAAGGCCTATCAAAACATTGTTGGTTTAGCAGACCAGTTTATTCAAGTTGAACAAGCACATGTAATGAAACGTATTGCGCAATTTTATTTAAATCAGCAATCTACGAGTTTTCAGCAATCGGGCATGACAATTGATGATTGGTGTAGCGCAAACTAGCAAATTTGTCAGATATTGATATGAATTTGGACTGAATTGATAACTCGAACTTTATTATAATTTTTTGCGTTGAGTTGACGTATTCCAATTTCCCTGATTGACACGCGACATCTTAACCATCATTAGTCTAGGTGATGTCTAAACCCGCTGCATAGCGGGTTTTTTGATGTCTATTTCACTGATTAATTCATTTTTTAAAGCTACGAACTGACTCGATATGCTATTTAAATCAAAAAGTAGTTTTGGTTTACAGACAATTGGCAGGCTTTGGTATTCCGGCTAATCGACTTAGATGGCGAGCAACTAGGCCTGTTTTAAACCTTTCTTGCAATACTGCATTATCAATGTCAGCGCTGACGTGTTTCATTAAAAATTTGATTAAGGGACGAGTTGCAGGAGAATGACCAAATTGAGCGTAGAACTGGCGAACCGCATGCAATACTTCGAAATGCCAAGCTGTTAGCTCAAGCTCGAGCGTATTCGCGAGTACTTGCGCTACATTTTCATTCCAAATGGTATAGTCAACTAAATGACCATCTTGATCGAGTTCAAGGGATAATTCAGTGGTCATGGTAAAACCTAAGTCAATAAATTTGTTTTATTTAAGGCTAATACAGCGTGTAAAGCCCAAAATGATATCTGCAAAAGTGGTGTAATCAATCACTTCAATTTGAAAATACTCGCCGTTCAATAGATGCGAAGGTAATAACTCAGCATCTCGATCTAAAACGTAGACCTTGTTTTGAATCGTAAGTACAGATGGTGTAAACAATGCCAACACCGCATCCCCCATAAGCACTAAAGCATCATTGGTATCCAGTGTTTTTTGAACCTGTTGAATACAATGTTCAGTATTTGCAAATTGAGATTGTATTAAATAAAGCGTTTTATCGGTCATATGAGTTACCAATACAGCACATGGTCAAAGCTTTGAATTAACTCTTTATTAAATTCAATAAATTTAATTTCATGCGTAGTATGTTGAACAAAGGGATTATCTTGTTGATTGGATTCAACCAAAATAGGGCTTAGATCGTAAAACTCAAAGCTATCGACGAGGTTGGAAGCCAGTTTAAACGCATGTTTAATGGGTTCGAAGCTTAATTCGGAACGGAGTAAACTTAAAGCTGCGCCTTGCAATAAAACTTTTACTTCAGCGCCAAAAGTTGCTAAAACCATGGTTGCAGAAAGGCTCTCATGAACTTGTAGCGAGTTGAGATTTGATTGGGTTAATATAACCAGTACAGATTTCACACAATTTACCTTTCAATTGCAACAATCAATGAAAAATGAATAATTTAGAATTGAACTAGACATGCTGAAGTTGAGACAGCATCTGCCAATTCACCGAGTCCTACCAGCTGAAAACCTTCAGCCAGATTATGGGACTCAATGTGATGGCGTTGAGCATTTTCAGCATCAGTGATTCCACGTGCTAGGGCAGCACTTACGCAAACAGGAAGTTTGATATTTAATTTTTGCCACTCTTGTTTGAGACTTCTTTGATCATCTGGCGACCACTGTAAGTTGTTTGCAACTTGAACGCCTTCTTGATAAAAGAAAACTCGAAAAATTTCGCCTTTCGCTTGCAATGATTGTGCGAGTCCTAATGCATGCCAAGCATGGATTGAGCTAGGTGCCGAGGTAATTAGTAATAACGTACTCATTTAAAACTTCGCATAGGGTGATCAAACTGAAAATAGCTTGTTCAGGCTTTTAAACAAAAAGGTAGTATACAATGATTTTAGTGACAGGTGGATTAGGCTTTATAGGTTCACACGTTGTTTTAAGCTTATTGGCACATGGTCAAGAAGTTGTCATTGTAGATAATCTTGCCAATGCGAATTTACAAACACTTGAACGTCTCGAATACATTTCTGGGATGTATGTACCTTTTGTAAAGCTAGATGTTAGAAATACGCCTGCTCTGAATAAAGTTTTTGAGCAGTACTCAATCCGTGCTGTTATACATACTGCAGGATTTAAGTCTTTAGAGGAGTCTCGCTTAAAACCGCTTGAATATTATAATGATAATGTCAGTTGCATTATGAGTCTGATGCGTGCAATGCAACGAACTGGTGTACGAACATTATTGCATCTTTCAAGTATGGCGGTTTATGGCACTTCGAGTTTGAATTTAAATGAAGAACATCCTCTCAATTTTGCCAATCCAAACCCTTATATTAAATCCCAGCAAATGATCGAAGAGATCATCCGTGATACCTCTAAAACGGACGAAGAATGGAGTATTGCGATCCTGAGACTAGCAAATGTAGCTGGTGCTTTTGAACATGGAGTTTTGGGTGAAGTGGTTGCCCCTTTACCTAAAAATATTTTGCCTTTGGTGTTACAAGTCGCAGCCATGCAGCGCGATTCCATTCAATTACAAAAGAATGCCAAGACAAAAGACCAAACGGTTGAACGAAGTTTTGTGCATGTCATTGATGTGTGCGAGGCAGTCATTGCAACTTTAAAGTGGTTATTTAATCAAAGATCAACGTGCGAAGCATTTGATATCGCAGGTCAGCCAAGTTCAATTCAAAACTTGATTAATACTGTAGAAAAAGTGACTGAAACAAAAATTAGAACTGAGGAAACTGATTATGTTTTCCAAGAATTAGATCAAATTGGTTCGAATAGTTTAAAAGCATTAGAATTATTGCAATGGAAAGCACATCGATCACTAGAACAAATGATTGAAGATCAATGGCGATACTATCAAAGCACCTTTAATAATTAAAATGATAATCATTTACATTTATGGTTTTTTTGATTAGCATCAAATCAACGGTGGATCAATTTGAATCAAACATGATTCTTCCAATGAATAGCGAAATATTTGAGGTTGATATGCAAACACGTATAGAACACGACACGATGGGTGATGTAGAAGTACCAAGTGATGCGATGTGGGGGGCTCAAACCCAGCGCAGTTTGCAAAATTTCAAAATTGGCGGTGAGCGACTTCCTCGTGCGATGATCCGTGGTATGGGGCTGGTCAAAAAAGCTGCTGCACTTACCAATGCTGAGTTAAATCAGATTCCTGCTGAATTGGCGAATTATATTGTGGATGCTGCAGAAGAAGTAATCACGGGGCAATGGGACAGTCAATTTCCATTAGTGGTATGGCAAACAGGTTCTGGTACTCAAAGTAATATGAACTGTAATGAAGTCATTGCAAATATTGCGAATCAAAAACTGGGTAATCCGCTTGGAGCACAGAAACCCGTTCACCCAAATGATCATGTTAATCGAGCTCAATCTACAAATGATTCGTTTCCAACAGCGATTCATGTCGCTGCTAGTTTACAGATCAATGAGTTACTGATTCCAGCAGTTCAAGCTTTACGTGAAACTTTACATCAGAAGTCTCAAGAATTTTCAAATATCGTTAAGATTGGGCGTACACATTTACAAGATGCAACGCCGTTAACTTTAGGCCAGGAATTCAGTGGTTACGTATCCCAACTCGATCATGGATTAAAGCGTCTAGAGCAAGCTTTAGAAGGGTTATATGAATTGCCATTAGGTGGTACAGCTGTCGGGACAGGTCTAAATGCTCATCCTGATTATGCTATAAATGCAGCAAAAAAATTGGCTGAGCTTACGGGTTTACCTTTTGTGACTGCACCAAATAAGTTTGAAGCACTAGCAGGACGTGATGCTGCAGTATTTGCTTCTGGCGCACTGAAAACGCTTGCTGCGAGTTTAAATAAGATTGCCAATGATATTCGTTGGTTAGCGAGTGGTCCTCGTTGTGGTTTTGGGGAGATTCGTATTCCTGAAAATGAACCAGGTTCGAGTATTATGCCAGGTAAGGTGAATCCTACTCAAAGTGAAGCTATGACGATGGTTGTTGCGCAGGTTTTGGGTAATGACACGACGATTAATATCGCTGGTGCTTCAGGTAATTTTGAATTAAACGTTTTTATGCCGGTTATTGCTTATAATTTACTGCAATCAATTCAGCTGCTAGGTGATGCATGTAATAGCTTTAATGAGCATTGTGCTGTGGGGATTGAGCCGAACCAAGATAAGATTGATTATTTCTTGCATAACTCGTTGATGTTAGTGACTGCATTGAATCCTGTGATTGGTTATGAGAACGCGGCAAAAGTTGCTAAGACAGCATATAAGGAAGGTAAAACACTTAAACAAGTTGCTGTAGAGCTGAATTTAGTCACAGCTGAGCAGTTTGATGAAGTCGTTGTACCTGAGAATATGGTTTCACCTAATGTGAAGTGATTTTGATTTGCTGAATTTTATGATTTGAAAGTTGATAACATATATTGACAAGCAACTGTCTTTAATATATAGACCAATTATTCATTTCAGAATACTATTTATATAACGACCTTTCATACGTCACTTAAGGCTTTTACAAAGGAGACAATCATGAATAATTATAAAGCTCGTCTAATCCTTGAAGAAGGCTATGGATTAGGTTGAGACTCATTTAAATTTGTGTAATAAAAAAGCATCCATTAGGGTGCTTTATTTTTGAGTAAAATAAAATTGAATTTCTTTTATACTTATCTTCTGATAATTCCATATGTCACTGTAATTGCTTATTTTATATTTATCGTAGAGATAATTTCTTTATTAAGATTAGAAGTAGTAATCAACTCCTTCTCATCTTAATTTTATTAGGTATCACGTTTGTAGAAATATTAATTTGGAAAAGTTTTTTTGAAGATTATAAATTTCTAAATTTTGATATAGAGAATACAGATGGGCAGTTTAAAACAACAGCATTAGTTACGGTTTTAGCAGCTATAGCTGCCGTTTTTGGTTGGATTTTTACTTCAAGGGTGCAAATTATAAACACTATAAGAAGTCATTCAGTACAAGTATTGATGAATAGTAGGAATTCTACTGCGTATATTGCTAAGGTTGATATTGCAACCAAAATAAGAAGGAATTTGGGGAAAGATCAAAACGTAGAGTCGAAAGATAAAGTGCAATTGACTAGAGAAAAATTTAATTCATTGGAAGATGAGGAAAAATCGGCTGTAACATATTTATTAAATTTTTTAGAATTTGTAGCAATTGGAATCAGACATAACAACTTAGATGAAGACTTAATAAAAAGTAGTTTCAAATCAATACTTAAAGCTAATTACAATCCCTTCCAACCTGTAATTGAATATTTAAGAGAGATTGATAGTCCTAAAATTTACAATCAACTCGAAATTTTGCATAAAAGGTGGGAAGAGAACAAAGAACCAGAATGTATCAATTGTAAGCAAGGTATTGATGAAGAAGTTCAGAATAGAAAGAAACATAAATTTAATAATCTTCGGAACATTACATTAACAATTTTAACGGGCTCAGGGTAGCTAATAATGATAGCTATCATGAGATTAATAGAGAAATTAACGAAATATTCAACAGAGGAAGATTTGTTATGCGATAACTGTAAAACATTAAAAAAATAAGTAAAAACTTCATCACATAGTCATGTAATTATTATGAGATTGATTAACTCGTCACAATTGTTAAAATACGCATTGCTTTTAATTGCTGTTGTATCAAAGTTCTTATCTTAGACTTAAGACAGCCAATCTACGGAAATTTTCAATGCTCGATATATATTTAACAGATGTTCAAAAAAATGTTCAATTTCAAGATTATCCAGGTGAACATCCTGTTAAATTTATTCTTAACTTTAAAAAAATCTTCCCAAGTATTATGGAATTACTACTTCCTGTTCTACCTAAAGATGAAAATCTAGAAGACATGACATGGGAATCAACAACAAAAGATTTTGAAACCTTCAAACTGCTACTGACAGGTTGGGGTGTGATTGAACTGCGTCTGAATGCCATTACACAATTCAAAAATCGTGAATTTGCAGATCAGCTAGTAAAAACTGCTCAACAAAAAAGAGCGAAGTTTTCTAAAGAACAACCTAAGCTCAGTACGGTAGATTTAGACTATTTGTTCATGCATGAAGTCCATACGGCGATTGATGCTGAATTAGTGGAGTTAGGTGAAAAATTCTATTTGCCAACCTTACGCTCCCTATGGAAAAACCAAGTATCGGCTCAGGTTCTTGAAGCTAAATTTTAAGCTTACATATGCCAAGAAAAGCCCTCTATCATGGAGGGCTTTTTACTATTGGGTAAAAAAAATACGAATATAATCAAATCTTCGAATTAGGGTTCAAAATGGATAGATGTTGGTCTGATAAATGCTTAATGTAACACTACAACATATTTGATTTGTTGAATATTTAATCTTTGGTTAAGTATTTCTAAAGAATTAAAGGTCATAGTATCGTATTTCCCCGAGGAAATACCAAAGGATTTCAGAAAATGTCGAATCAATTTTTAGACTTAATTCAAAAACGCCGTACGATTTATGCTTTAGGAAAAGCAGTTGAACAATCTCCTGAGTACTTAACAGATCTTATTCAGAATGCGATTAAACAAAGCCCATCATCTTTTAACTCTCAATCTTCACGTGCGGTGATTTTATTTAACGCTGAACATGAAAAGTTTTGGGGCTTTGTGAAAGAGAAGCTAAAGTCATATGCGAAGGACGAGGCGAGTGCAGCAAAAACTTCTGCAAAAATGGATAGCTTTGCTGCAGGCGTAGGCACTGTATTATTTTTCGAAGAAATGGATACAATCACTGACTTACAAGAGAAATATCCTTCGTATGCGGAAAACTTCCCAATTTGGGCGGAACATTCAACAGCAATGGCACAGTTTGCGGTTTGGACAGCTTTACATACAGAAGGTTTAGGTGCAAACCTTCAACATTATAATCCGATTGTAGATGATCAAGTCCAAACTGAATGGGCTATACCAGCTTCGTGGAAACTACGCGCACAATTGGTATTTGGATCTAAGGAAGCTGAAGCTTTCGATAAAGGCTATATTGACGACGCTACACGTTTTAAAGTGTTTAAATAAAATATGGAAAAGCACTCATCGGAGTGCTTTTTTTAAACCTATAAATAGCCTAAGCAATTTTTGTATTTCGAACGTTTTTCCCATGTAATACATAATATAAGACAATGCAAAATATAGTACCAATAGCACTATATAAATAGAGTTGTTGGTAACTGATCAAAACTAAAGCTAAACCTAAGAAATAAGGACCGAATCCTAAACCTGCATCTAAAAAGATAAAGTAAGTTGAGGTTGCAAATCCCATCCGTTCCAAACTAGTACTTTTTACTGCTATTGTTTGGCAAATTGATTGGATATTACCGTATCCTAAACCTAATAATCCTGCGCAAATCAACAAAAGACCCGAACTGTTAGCTTGGCTCAACAAGAAGAATGCAAGTGCCATAATGAGAAAGGCAGGATACATAATTATATTTTCGCCCTTCTTATCCATCAGTGGTCCCGTAATAGGACGAGAGAGCAGAATCGTCAACGCATAAATGAGAAAGAAAAATGATGCTGCTTCAACCAGATCAATTTCTTTGGCATAAAAATTAATAAACGATAGAACACCAGAGTAAAAGAGGGAGCTTACCAATATGATCAGAGCAATGGGTAAGGCGCTCTTTTCAATATATTGAGATAGAAAACTATTTTGAGTATGGGCCTGATCAGGTATAGACGAAACCTGATGCAATTGAGGAACTTGAATAAATAATGCTGTAATTAAACATAAAACTGCAAGGATTGAAGATAGGGCAAAAATAATGTTGTAACTGACATGAAGCATTAGCCAGATTGCCAAAAATGGTCCAATTGCAGTTCCTAAAGTACTACTCATACTGTAGTAACCTATACCTTCACCACGACGAGTTGCTGGAATAATTTGAGCGATCATTGTGCCAAATACGGTGGAGACAACCCCCATCATAAAGCCATGCAAGAATCGAACGATTAATAAAGTTCCAACCTCTAAATGGAGAAAATAAAAGCCTGAAAATATGAGAAATCCAGTCAGTCCGACCAGCATGGTGACTTTAGAACCGAATTTAACGAGGAATTTAGCCACCAATAAACGCCCAATCAGTGTACCCACAATAAAAAGTCCTGATACTAAACCGGCCTGCGCCGTCGTCGCTCCAAGTTCTGCTATCGAAAATCCCACAATGACAATAACAAGAAGATAAAAAGTCAGTACCAATTGAAAGTTAATTAAACTGACCAAAATAAAATTACGTGTCCAAAGAGGCTGATCAACTTGATTTGAGGAAATAGTCATAACTCCTCCACAATATTTAAGCTTTTATCACGCTCTAAAATAGACAAAAACAGCTGAAGTGTCTCAGCACTTTGAGCAATGTCTTCAGGATTTACTTGATTCAAAAACTGTTGTTCAAATTGATCAATCTGAATTGTACAAATTTGATAAAGATCTCTACCTTTTTCGGTTAATTGAATTAATTTTTGGCGTTTATCAGATGATTCTAAAAACTGAATAACATCTAATTTATGTAAAGTATTAATGCGTTTTGCAATTGATGGTTTAGAAACATTGAGTTCATGAGCCAAATCAATTGAAGTGATGGAGTCATGATCATAGATATGATAAATCAACTGCCACATTGAATAGTTCAGTTGGTATTGAGCCAAGATATCATTTAAACGGTCACTAAAGAGTCGCGCACTTCGCAGCAATACGACACGGAATTTGGGAGAGTTTTGCATATAGTTAACCAAGCTAACTAGTTTGTTGGCTTGAATTTACGCTCAATAATTAGACGAATCAAGCGTAATGCACTTATTGATAATCAGGGTACTGAAAATATTAGTTTTTTTGTTTTCTAAAAGTACTTGGTCGAATAGGACGGGTCCCGCGCCAGAGACCACGTTTATTGCGTTTTGCACTATCTTGTAGCGAGATCATATATTTTAATTGCTTTGGATCACGTATGTATTCTTCGTAAACCCACGCACCACCACGCCTCACTAATTCTTCATTCATATTCTTGCGATAGCGGTAGACCACACCCACGCAACGTCCATAACGATCAATATCCGTGATTTTTACACGAACAATTTTACCTTGAACCATTTTCTTAACTAAGCGTTGGGATTCAAGCCCGTAACTTTGATTAGATTCAGGCGCATCTACAAAAGCAAAACGTAATTTAGTTTTAGAACGTCTCAAATTCAAACGATGGCAGGAGAGGGTGTCACCATCACTCACCGCTGTAACACGACACCAATAAGTTTTTCCTTTTTTAAAAGGTTTAAATACTTGAAGAAGATAAATCCATATTTGTCTGAAGATAATAAGAAGTAACAAGCATAAAATTGCCCCAAGCCCAATGAGCCATGATGCAGGGAGTTGATCAAACATAGAAAATACAAGAGAAAACAAGCCTTAATATGATAAATCAACTCGAAGTGAGTGTTTGATTCAATATTGAACAGATGGTGTTGACACAGATTTTCAACTAAATAGCCTAAATTTTATCATCTATCACCGCCACAAATAGCCTAAGCAAAAATTTTATTAATTTCTGAAATTAAATATTCAAACTTTTGATGTGATGCTAATTGTGAATTCCAATAAATTCCCATTTTCATTAAAGGAAATTCAACAGGGAGTTCAGAAATTTTTAAATCTTGAGGTAATTTTAAATTTTTTAAAATACTAAAAGGTAAGGTTAACAATGTGTCAGGATACTCCTTCAAAATTTGTAGTGCTGTTGAGTAATGTTGACAGCGTAAAAAAATATCACGTTGAATATTCAACTTTTTAAAATGTAAATCTTCTATAAGCACACCAGAATGCCTTGATGAAACACCAATATGTTGGGCATGTTTGTATTGTTCTAAATTTTCGATGGTTGTCAAACCACATATGACAAAGCGATCATTCACTAAAGGGTTAAAATAAATTTTCTCATCAACTTTCTGTTGAAGATCGACCACTAAATCAAGTTGCTGTGACAATAAATCTTTTGCCGAATTAGTTCGATCTAATTTGATACTTTGAAACCGTGTCGCTAGTCCTAAATCACGAAAATGACGGATTAACTGCGGAAAAATTAAAGGCTCAATTTCATCATGAATTGCTATACGAATAGATTGAATCGTCAGTGGATCAAAAGATATATGATGAGTCGAGATATGCTGAATTGTGATTAATGTTTCTTTTATTCGTGGATAAATTTGATGTGAAAAGGGTGTCGCAACCATCTTTATACCACTTCGGATAAAAAGATCATCTTTCAATTGTAATCTTAATCGCTGTAAAGCGTGACTGGCTGCAGATTGTGTAATACACATCAAATTTGCGGCTTTACTGATACTTTGATGTTCGTATATCGCAATAAATAATGGATATAGATTGATATCAATGTGTGAAAAAGCGCTCAGATCCACAGATTCCTGATGAATTCTATTCATAAAGTAATATTTAAATAAATCATTTCTTTCATAGTAGGTTTCAAGCTATGTTGATGTAAAGCGTGATGAGAATATAGTTCGAGGGATTAATGTTTCAATTAACGGAAAAAGCTAAACACTTTTATGATTTAGCACAACGCTTTATTCAAGACGAAATAGAGCCTATAGAACAAGAATTTTGGCATAAAGCTCATCAATTAAATTCAAGTGATGATTGGACATCATGGATGTGGCCAGCAGAACTTGAAGTACTCAAACAAAAAGCTAAATCGCAAAATTTGTGGAATCTTTTTTTACCAGACCCAGAATTTGGTCAAGGTTTAACAGTTCAAGAATATGCACACATTGCTGAGTTAACTGGCCGTAGTTTATTGGCTCCTACGGTTTTCAATTGTAATGCGCCAGATAGCGGTAATATGGAGTTAATTTGGCGCTATGGCTCAGAACAACAAAAAGAGCAATGGTTAAAACCTCTCTTAGACGGAAAAATTCGATCCGTATTTTGCATGACTGAACCAGAAGTTGCTTCTTCAGATGCGACGAACATGCAAGCCACTGCTGTAATTGAGGGAGACGAAATTGTTTTAAATGGACGCAAATGGTGGTCTTCGGGTTTAGGCGATCCTAATGCAAAAATCATTATATTTATGGCACATACACCAGACGCAAATAAAGGTCGACATCAACAACATTCAATGGTTTTAGTTCCAGTTGAAACTGAGGGCGTAAAAATTGAAAGAATGTTACCTGTATTTGGTGATTATGATGCGCCACACGGTCATGGAGAAGTAACCTTTAATAATGTTCGTGTTCCAGTCACTCATTTTATTGGTGGAGCAGGTCAAGGGTTTGAGATTGCACAGGGGCGACTTGGTCCAGGACGTATTCATCATTGCATGCGTTGTATCGGTGCTGCTGAGAAATCATTGGAATTAATGATTGATCGTGGAATGCAAAGAAAAGCATTCGGTAAGGAAATTTTGAAACTTGGTGGTAATTTGGAAAGAGTCGCGGAAGCGCGTGTTGCCATCGATCAAGCACGTCTTTTGACCTTATATGCGGCATATAAAATGGATAAACTGGGCAATATGGCTGCACTCACTGAAATCTCTGCAATTAAAGTCGTTGCACCTAGTGTTTTGGAAAAAGTTGTCGATATGGCAATGCAAATTCACGGCGGTGCAGGTTTATCTAGAGATACGCCATTGACAGGTTTTTTTGCACAAGCGCGTGCATTACGTTTGGCAGATGGGCCAGATGAGGTGCATAAAGGCATGATTGCAAAATTGGAACTTGCGAAACGTGGTTTTTCAACTCGTCATTCTCAATAAGATGAGCACTCGATTTAAGGAAGAAATATGTCAGTTATAGATACAGCAGGGCAAGTCAGACGTGGTGAAGAGCTCGATATCGTTTCAGTCACAAACTGGTTAAATCAAAATGGTGTGGAAGTGATTGAGCCTGTAGAAGTTACACAATATTCTGGTGGAGCTTCAAACTGGACATACCGGCTAAAATATAGCAATGCAGATCTGATATTAAGAAGACCACCCGCAGGAACCAAAGCCAAATCTACTCATGATATGGTTCGAGAACATAATGTTCAGAAAGCTTTAAAAGATCTATATCCAGTCGTGCCCAAAATGCTGGCATTATGTCAGGATGAATCTGTACTCGGATGCGATTTTTATGTGATGCAGCGAATCGAGGGAATTATACCAAGGGCAAAGCTTCCACCAGAACTAAAACTCACTGAATTTGATGTGCATCAGCTTTGTATAAATGTTTTAGACAAATTGATTGAATTGCACCAAGTTCCTTATCAAGGAACAGCTCTTGAGCAAATTGGAAAAGGTGAGGGTTACTGCCGTCGTCAGGTCGAAGGTTGGGACAGTCGCTACGACAAAGCCCATACCATCAATGTGCCGACCTTTAAGTTTGTACGAAATTGGCTTAAAGACAATATTCCTGAGGATTCAACCAACTGTATTATTCACAACGATTGGCGTTTTGATAATGTCATTTTGAATCCTCAACAGCCTACTGAGGTCATCGGGGTGTTGGATTGGGAAATGGCGACAATTGGTGATCCACTTATGGATTTAGGATCAGCCTTAGCATATTGGGTTGAAGAAAACGACAATATGATCTTTAAATCGACACGTCGACAACCTACACATCTTAAAGGCATGTTTACACGTAAAGAAGTTGTGGATTATTACCTAGAAAAAACAGGACTAAAGCCATCTAACTGGACGTTCTATGAAGTTTTTGGGATCTTTAGATTAGCGGTCATAGCACAACAAATTTATTATCGTTATTACCATAAACAAACGGATAATCCTGCATTTAAGGATTTTTGGATTGTGATTCATGCATTACATATTCGTGCTTTAAAACTTATAGGTATACAAAAGCTTGAAGCGAATGAAATTGCAAAAACTTATCTCGCAAAATTACAGGATATTCTGCCAAGATGACGACAATATATTTGGTCAGACATGGTCAAGCTTCATTTGGTGCTGAAAGTTATGATCAGCTTTCTCAGAAAGGTGAAGTTCAAGCACGTGTGTTGGGACAATATTTTCAAAAGTTAATACAAGAGCAGCCTTATGTATTAGCTGGCTCGATGAAACGTCATCAGCAGACGGCGGATATCTCTTTGAATGAGTGTTTTCCTGACAGTCATATTGATATCGATCCACATTGGAACGAGTTCAATCATCAACAAGTGTTTGCAAAATATGAACCACGTTTTGCAGATCCTGCATTACTTAAAAAAGATGTTGGTCAAGCGGTAGATCCACGTGCCTATTTAGGAAAAATTTTTGAAGGTGCAATTCAACGTTGGACCAATGGTGATCATCATCATGATTATGACGAAAGCTGGCTTCAATTTCAGCAAAGAGTACTTCAAGGCTTGAACAAACTATGTGTACAACTTGAAAAGGAAAAACCTCGCTATGCCGTAGTTTATACGTCTGGTGGTGTGATATCTGTCGTTGCAGGGCATTTACTTGGTTTAAGTGCAGACAAAACTTTTGCATTGAACTGGGCAATCACTAATACCAGTTTTACCACCTTAAGATTGGTTGGTACAGAACCACAATTACTCAGTTTAAATGAACATCATTATTTAAAAGAACAAGATCGTGATTTGCTCACTTGGATTTGATCAAGGCTATATGCCATAGAGAGAAAATGGAATGAACAAAACTATATTAATTACAGGTGCAAGCTCAGGTATCGGTGCTGGGATGGCACAAGAGTTTGCAAAAAAAGGATATAACCTAGCGATCTGTGCTCGTCGTTTAGAAAGGTTGTATGCTTTAAAAGATGAAATAGAACAACGCTATCAGGTAAAAGTAAGTGCGAAGGTATTGGATGTCACGGATGATGAGCAAGTCTTCCGTGTATTTAAAGAGTTTAAAGATGAGCTAGGCACTATCGATCGAGTTATAGTCAATGCTGGTGTGGGCGAAGGACGTCGTATCGGTAAAGGTAATTTTGCGATTAATAAAGCAACAGTTGAAACTAATTTTATTTCTGCGATGGCACAATGTGAAGCAGCGGTCGAAATTTTTAGATCTCAAAATTCAGGACATTTAGTTGTAATTTCGTCGATGAGTGCTTTGCGTGGTATGCCAAAACATCTTACAGCTTATGCTGCCAGTAAAGCGGGAATTGCGCATTTAGCCGAAGGGATTCGGGCTGAACTTCTTGGAACACCAATTAAAGTTTCAACGATTTATCCTGGTTACATTCGAACTGAAATTAATGAAGGTGCTGGAAAATTACCTTTTGAGGTCGATCAAGCCACAGGATCACGACTATTAGCTGAAGCAATCGAAAAGCAACCAGTCAAAGCATATGTACCAAAGTGGCCATGGTTGCCATTGGGTTTTGCAATGAAGGTTTTACCGCTTCAGCTCGTCAATAAGCTGAGTTAAAATAACGTCTTATAAATCCCACATTTAGTGGGATTTATTTTTAAAGAAATATTTCAAAGCATCTTGTATGACGATTTGCCAAACGGCATATGAATGTCCGCCTATATATTCTTGATAGTGAACATTGTGTCCCTGATCGATTAAATCCTGAGCGACAATCGGAGAGGTTTCTAGAATGCTTAAGCTATTATTTTGTCTCGAATTTTCATAGCTATTGGCTGAAATATACCAATTGAGTTTCTTTGTATTGTCTAATGTTGAAGCTCTGATCAGTTTACTCATACCATTGATTGTATCGTTTGGATCAGATTTCCACCAAAATGAACCAGAAAGTGACAC
The DNA here is from genome assembly GCF_056779975.1 of Acinetobacter sp. ANC_7511. Classification (NCBI taxonomy): domain Bacteria; kingdom Pseudomonadati; phylum Pseudomonadota; class Gammaproteobacteria; order Moraxellales; family Moraxellaceae; genus Acinetobacter; species Acinetobacter sp. ANC_7511. The sequence continues at coordinate 26,637 of NZ_JBWYIY010000001.1, read as the reverse complement.
GACGTGACTAATATCATTGGATGTTTTTAACGCCAAATAAGCAGAACTCAGACCACCTAAACTTGAACCCAATAAGACTGTTTTGTTGTGATCACGTTGGTTGGGCAAATGTTGACTCATCCAAGGCAATAATTCTTCTTGAAAAAACTGTGTGTATTCTGGATTGGGGCTAAGTTCTTTAGCACGTAATTGATCATTTGGGTGTCCAACAAAAACAGCCTGTATAGGTGGGAGTTGCTGTTGTTCAACCAACTGATCTAATATCTGGGGAACTTTAACTAAATGCGCATATTGTTCACCATCAAAAAAAATCAGAGTGATATATGATTTTCCGACTTGAGGTGGAGTTGCATAAATCTGAATAAGACGATCATTTCCCAAAACTTTACTTTTCAACACGGAAGAAGTTAATTGTTTTTCACTTTTTTCAGCCATTTGAGTTGGATCAATAAAATTGGGCGCTCGACTGAGTTTTGCGATATTTTCATTCCTCAGCGTGGTATTCGTTTTTAAGGCAATGTTTTTAGAATCAAACCACTTATGAGGATTGAAAGGGTCGAGTTGTTGTACCTTTAAAATAGATCGACGCTGATCTCGTGATTCTTTTAAATTTGGGTTTAAATGTGGACAGTAATTTGATAAATATCCATCGATATTCGGTGAATCCACAGCAAAACTATAACTTCCGATAAATCTTGAATCGACAATACTTTCTTTAAACCAAATATCAGTACCTTTAAGTCGAGTTAACCACTCATGATCATTACTCGGACCACCGATTAATCGCACATTGTGTTTTGTACCACGATATAAATAAATGACACGTTGGTGTGTTTCATTAAAATCTTCAATTATTGGGGTTTGATTTTTACGAATTTCCGACCAAAATTGATCGAGGAGATGATTTTTTTGATCAGGATACATCTGAATCTGTTTTTGGATTTGTTGAAGCACCTTACTTTTAGCATCCATATCCTCACATACAGGGGCATAGGATTGAGTGCTGACTTGTAATGAATGATTTACAGAGAGATCAGCACTTACTGCGGAACTCACTAACATCAATATACAAAAAAATTTGATAGGATGATTCATGGATTTTAGCTTTGAATTAATTATGTAAATGATAATTATTTTCAATAATAAATAGCAATGAAAATATCAAAAAATCGTTTAAAATAGGAAATATCAAAACCTAAAATCAAATACATGTTTCTTAAATTAGCGACAATCGCACTCATTCCAGCTTTACTTGTGCAAGGTTACCAAGTCAAGAAAAATACACCTCGTTTAGCAGAAGCTTTGGGGGAAAGAAATGGTTTGGTTGGTAATGGCCCTCAAATATCAATTTTAATTTTAGGTGATTCAGCTGCTGCTGGTGTGGGTGTGCAATTTCAAGAAGATGCGCTAAGCGGAACATTGTTACAAGAACTAAGAGATCATTTTCAAATTCGCTGGTCATTAATTGCAAAAACTGGAAATCGTACTTCAGATGTAATTCGAACTATACAGGCTATTAATAACGATCAGTTTGATATTGTAGTAACTTCGATAGGGGTCAATGATGTAACACAGCTCATCTCACCACAAAAATGGATCTGCCTACAAGAACAATTATATTCACTGATCGCTGAGAAATTTTCACCCAAGCTCATTATCGCGACTGGAGTTCCACCGATGAATGAGTTTCCTGCATTACCAAATCCTTTAGCTTGGTTGTTTGGAAAATATGCCCATCAAATGAATGTTGAATTGGAAAATTGGATTGAACCACAACCAAAATTTGAATTGGTTAAATATGATTTGGATGAGTATAAACAACTCAATTTGAAGATGGCTGAGGATGGATTTCATCCAAGTAAAGAAATCTATCAGCTTTGGGCAAAAAAAATTAGTTCGATTATTCAAAATCACTGTAGATCGAAAAGTTAGACCGAAATTTGATATGAGTGATATCGAAACACATCCACTTGAGCCATTTGTACCTCAACAAGCCAAATTGCTCATGCTTGGCAGTTTTCCTCCGCCGAAAGCAAGATGGAAAATGGATTTTTATTATCCGAATTTTCAAAATGATATGTGGAAAATATATGGGTTGATCTTTTTTCAAGACTCTCATTATTTTCTAGACCGTGAAAATAAACAATTCAAAGAGCAAATGCTGAAAGATTTTCTAAATGAGTTGGGCATTGCAATATTTGATACAGCCTATCAAGTACGGCGTTTGAAAGACAATGCCTCAGATCAATTTCTAGAAATCGTTACACCGACAGATATGTTTCTATTGCTTAAAAAAATTCCATATTGTCGAGATATTATGACCACAGGTGATAAAGCAACTGAGACCTTATTAAAGTCAATGAATGCGTCTGTACACACTAAAGTTAAAATGGGTACAGTCGTGGATCTGCAATTTGATAACAAAGATATCCGAATTCATCGTATGCCATCTTCTTCAAGAGCTTATCCTTTAGCTCTTGAAAAGAAAGCCGAATACTATCGTGAACTTTTCCAGTCAATTGGATTAATTTAACAACCTGTTAAAGTCAATCGAGATGCTTATTACACATCATAATCTACATAATCCCACAAGTTTAAACGTGATTTAATTTCTTTACGAATATGTGGAAGCATATTGAGTAGAGTACCATCAATCCATAAAGATAATGCTTGAGCAGATAATTCTTGTCCTTCTTCATCAACTAAGCGGGCACCCTTCACAATCACGAGCGTTTGTTCTGAGACAGAGGTTTCAATGCCTTTGAAAAAAACTTGTAACTCATGACCATTGTCTAAAATTAACCAAGCCAAATCAATTTGAACATTATGGTTAGATTTTAACGTGATAGAACCTTCAACTAAGTCTTCATCAGTAAGGCAATCATAATCAACACTAATTTTAGCTAAATACCATTCATGCTGAGATAAATCTTCAAGTGATAAAAAAGGGGTGAGTATGTCGTTCAGATTATACTGTCGACTAAGATCAAAAAATTGCATGGGAGTAGAGTAGAACCAAGGGTTCAAAAAATAAAACGTGAATAATAATGCAATTTATCCTGGTTGTACAAACCAGTCACAACAAAGAATTTACATCATCCATTCGATTGGGAGATAGGACAAAGACTTGAACATAAATCTCTGAAAACGAGTCGTTTCAGGGTCATGATCATGTATTAACTTTTCTTCACCTCGTTGTTCTTCCCATCTTAAGTTTTGATGTGCATCCAAATGTAGTTGATAGGCAACTTTGGGAAGATTTTCATCTAAAGATTGAGATATCTCTGTTTTAAAATCGGCTGACTCAATGATCAATCCAAGTTCAGTATTCAAATACGCTGAACGTGGATCAAAATTGAATGTTCCAATAAAAACTTTATCATCTACAGTAAAAAATTTAGCATGAAGACGCGACGCATTTTTTCCTTTCGCAGGAATAACATTACCCGTCATAATTTCATACCAAGTCCGATCAGACCGTTCAATATAAGGTTTAAACTCGTAAAGTTTTACATCTGACCTTAAGAGTGGGGTTCGATATTTTTGATAAAATGCATGAACAATCGGGACATCATTTGCAAAATATGAGTTTGTTAAAACTCGAACTTTGACATTCTGCTCACTCAATTGTTTGAGGAAAGACTCACCATGAACAGTAGGAACAAAATAGGCAGACACCAAGTTTATTTCTTGAGCAGGTTTCCCCATAATGGATTTGAACTGATTAAACAGCAGTTCATGAGATTGAGCTTTCGCTCTGATTTTATTGGGGCTGTCTGCAACAAAATGAGCTTTAGACCAACGAATAGGATGTTTTTTTAAATTTTCTTCTAAAAAACGTTCTGCTTGATCAATACGTTTTTTAGTTTCAGCACCTTGAAAATTTTGCTTGGTTGAATAATGCGATCTTAAATACGCTAATTCTTTTTGAGACTGAGGAATTATTTGCTGAATATTATAACTCAGCTCATCATTCCAAAATTGGTGAAACACCGTGTTTGCAGCTGAAACTGATTGCCCTGCAAATAAAATATCCATATCCGCGAATTGAAAATTGTCACTGGCATCAAAATATTCATTACTGATATTACGCCCCCCAGTAACAGCAATCGCTCCGTCAGCAATAATCAGTTTGTTATGCATTCTATGATTGACTTTATTAAAGCGAAACACATAATCCAAAACTCTAAAGCTGCGAAATTTGTAGGGATTAAATAGCTTAATTTCGATATTAGGATGTTTAGACAATGCACTTAAGGTCGAGTCTAATTGAGTGCCATTTTGATCATCAATTAACAGTCGAACCTTCACATTACGATCAGCTGCTTTGAGTAGGTCAGACAATAAATGCTGACCTATCACATCATTTTCCCAGATATAGTACTGTAAATCGATCGTATGATTTGCTTCACGTATTAAATGAACACGTGAAGCCATACTCATAAAAGGATCATGAAGTGGTAAAAATGCAGTTAAACCTTGTTCAATATTGCGTTTTGTTTCTGGTGTATTACTGAGCCAAAGTGCGGTATGAGGTTGGATTGGGGCTTGTTTTATACTTGTATTCATCGCCAAATTACATCCAGTTAAAATAAAGAATGTGAGTAAACACAATATATGTCGCAACATAAGCATCAAAGCTGTCGTTCCTAAATCTTATTATTCAGTTGTATGGCTATAATATCATCAATCAAATAGTTGAATGTTTTTATCAAAAGCGGTTACTGTAACTTATCTGTTAAATCTTAATTTACAAAGGAAGTTTTCATCATGAAATCTCGTGCAGCGGTGGCATTCGGTCCAGGTCAGCCATTACAAATTGTTGAATTAGATGTTGCTCCACCACAAGCTGGTGAAGTATTGGTGAAAATTACGCATACAGGTGTTTGTCATACTGATGCATTTACACTTTCTGGTGAAGACCCAGAGGGCGTATTCCCTGCGGTACTTGGTCACGAAGGTGCAGGTATTGTGGTTGAAGTTGGTGAAGGCGTGACCAGTGTAAAACCAGGTGATCATGTCATTCCACTTTATACTGCAGAATGTGGCGAATGTTTGTTCTGTAAATCAAATAAAACAAACTTATGTGTCTCTGTACGTGCCACTCAAGGTAAAGGTGTTATGCCTGATGGAACGACTCGATTCTCTTATAACGGCGAACCTATTTACCATTATATGGGGTGTTCAACATTCAGTGAATACACAGTTGTTGCCGAAGTATCGTTAGCAAAAATTAATCCTGAAGCAAACCCTGAACACGTTTGTTTATTGGGTTGTGGCGTGACGACTGGTATTGGTGCGGTTCACAATACTGCAAAAGTACAGGAAGGTGATACTGTTGCTGTGTTCGGTTTAGGTGGTATTGGTTTAGCAGTTGTTCAAGGTGCTAAACAAGCCAAAGCTGGCCGAATTATTGTAGTGGATACTAATCCAGAAAAATTTAAATTGGCTGAGCAGTTTGGTGCTACAGATTTCCTCAATCCTAAGGACTATGATCAACCTATTCAACAAGTCATTGTAGAGATGACTGGCTGGGGTGTTGATCATTCATTTGAGTGTATCGGTAATACAAACGTAATGCGCTCAGCGCTTGAATGTGCACACCGTGGTTGGGGGCAATCTGTCATTATCGGTGTGGCTGGTGCAGGTCAAGAAATCTCAACTCGTCCATTCCAATTAGTGACTGGACGTAAATGGATGGGTACAGCATTTGGTGGTGTAAAAGGTCGTACTCAATTACCAAAAATGGTTGAAGATGCGATGAAGGGTGACATTCAATTAGAACCTTTTGTTACTCATACTATGGGGCTAGAAGACATTAATAAAGCCTTTGACTTAATGCACGAAGGTAAATCAATCCGTACAGTTGTACATTTTTAATTGGGCAATAAAAAACGGGCGATATGCCCGTTTTTTTGTTTTTAAGCGGTAGCTTTCAAAACTTCTGCAATTGATTCAGCCACATAATCAATATTATTCAAGTTTAATCCTGCTGCGCACATACGGCCACTACGGACTAAATAAATACCATATTTATCTTTCAAAATATCCACTTGTTCGCCAGTCAAACCTGTATAACTGAACATACCTTGTTGTTTTACTAGATAGCTAAAGTCACGTTCAGGCAGAGCCGCACTCAATTTAGCATTTAACAATTCACGCATTTTAATAATACGTTCACGCATTTCTTGTAATTCAGCTTGCCATTGAGCAGTTAGATCTGCGTTGTTTAACACGTTTTCAACCAACAATGCACCTGTGCTTGCTGGACTAGAATAAATACGGCGTACAGTTGCTTTTAATTGTCCAAGCACTTTTTGAGCAGTAGCTTTATCATCACAGACAAATGTTAAGCCGCCGACACGCTCACCATACAGTGAGAAGATTTTTGAGAATGAATTACTCACAATGAAATTCATACCTGATTTATCTAAAGCACGAATAAGGTATGCATCTTCTTCAAGACCTTTACCGAAACCTTGGTAAGCGATGTCAAGGAATGGAATAAGATCATTCGTCTTAAGTACTTCGATCACTTGATCCCATTCTGCTGGCGTTAAATCTGCACCAGTTGGGTTATGGCAGCAAGGATGAAGCAAAACAATACTTTTTGCTTTTAGTGTTTTTAATTCCTCAAGCATTGCTGGAACGTTAACGCCATTTGTATCAGCATCAAAATAAGGATAGAAATGAGATTGGATACCAGCGCCATTAAAAATTGCGATATGGTTATCCCAAGTTGGCTGACTTACCCAGATATCTGACTCAGGGAAATATTTTTTCAAAAAATCAGCACCAACTTTAAGTGCACCTGAGCCACCAAGTGTTTGAATCGTGACAGCACGACCATCTTTACGCGCTTGACTATCAGGACCTAAAACTAATGCTTGAGTCGCTTCGTTATAAGATTTCAAACCATCCATTGGTAAATAAAGTTTAACTTTATCGTTGCTCGGTTCAATATTTTTGTACGCAGCTTTGACCGCATTTAACTGAGGTACAATACTGTCTTCGTTATAATATAGACCAATACTCAAATTCACTTTTTGAGTACGCTCATCTTTACTATATTCTTCCATAAGTGAAAGAATAGGGTCACCTGCATAAGCATCTACATGATGAAACATGGTCTAAATTTCCTAAAATGTTCAAAGTAAAAAGTTTAATCGGATAATATATATAATTTCCGCACGATCACAAGATCGAATTACAGGACTAATTTTTATAAAACTCAATACTTTTACTTATAACCGAATTTTTTTGATTGTCTTTAATTTACTGAATTATATAAATAAAAATTAAACTAACACCAAAATACAAACTCTACTGTTAGAATTTGAATCACATTTTTAAAGCTATTTGAGTATATATATGCGACTAAATGCTGAGATCACCAAATCAAATGCGAATCAACGTCAACCTGCTCTTGTTCTGATTCATGGTCTTTTTGGTAGTTTATCGAACCTCGGCATGCTCGCGAGAGCATTTCAGGAAACGCATGATGTCATCCAAATTGATTTGCGTAATCACGGTTTATCACCTCATTCTAATCAAATGAGTTATCAACTCATGGCGCAAGATGTTGTAGAAACTTTAGATGATATGAATGTGCAACAATTTCACATCATTGGTCATTCGATGGGGGGGAAAGTTGCCATGCACTTAGCAAACCTTGTACCACATCGAGTAGTTAAGTTGATTGTACTTGATATGGCACCCGTCGCTTATCAAAAATCTCATCATGATCAAATTTTCAAAGCTTTAGAAGAAGTTCAAAAAGCTCAAGTTGTTTCAAGAAAGGAGGCAACCGAGTTGATGCAGAAATATATTAATGAAATTGGCGTTATTCAATTTCTGCTCAAATCTTTCCGCAATGGACATTGGCTATTCAACTTAGATGCACTTAAACAACAATATTTTCAGATTTTGTCATGGGAACGTCTTAATCCACAATCGAATGAAACTTTGTTTTTAAAAGGAGAATTATCCGATTATATTAATCTCGAGCGTGATAACGATCTTATTCGGTTCCAATATCCTAAAGCTAAATTTGTGACGATTGATGGCACTGGACATTGGTTACATGCAGAAAAACCAAGTGAGGTGATCAAAAACATTAAAGATTTTTTATAATAAATTAATAATAAGTTTAGATTATTTTTATATTATTCAACACCTACTTAATATAAGTAGGTATTTTTTTAATTAAAATCGGAATTATTTAATTCTAAGATGTCGAATTATCAAATAAATTCATTATTGTGTCGTATTTCATTATTTTTTATGCATTTTGTCTATTTAATATTCACAAGTGATAAAAATTATGTATCATGCAGAAATGGTATTTGTATTAATTTAGTCCATTTAAGTGTTATTATTATCACGTATTTTAAAATTAATGATGATTAATAATCATTATTAACTAAATTTAAATACTGATTAATTAAATTCTAAATTTTTACGCTGATTTTTGTATTCGTCATTTTGATGGGTTGTTATTTTCGAATAGGTGAACTATGAGCATTCTGGATCTGAATAGAGCTGATCATTTACAGTCCAAAGCTGTGCCTTTGCATCTAACACTGTCAGATGACTTTAAATTTGCACTCGATTTACTGCCCAATTTGATTTGGGTCAGTCACACCAACTCAGGGTATTGTAATCTCGCACTTAAACAATATATCGGTGCGGATACGCAAATCTTACGTGACGTAGACTGGCTTAAATTTGTTCATCCTGATGATGCTGAACATCTTTATCAGATTTGGAATGATGCTCAAAAAAACGGTCAGAAATTTGAAAAAGAGTGTCGTATAAAAAATAAATCAGGTGAATATCTTTGGTTCTTAATGCTTGCTGAACCTAAGGTGATTCAATCCAACCAGCAAAATTGGATGATAAGTTGCACAAATATCCATGATCGTACAATCAAAATGCGTGAAACTGCTGAGGCCTTGCGTGCGAATACAGATATGCTCGATGTCAGCGTAGACTGTATAAAAATTATCACACCAGATGGCAAGCTTGAACACATGAACAAATCTGGATGCATGGCATTACTGGGTCAAGAGCGTGTTAAGAAATTTGGAATGGATTGGTTAACGCTGTTACCACCTGAAGTACGTGAACAGGGGGCAAAAGCGATTAAAACAGCAGCTCGAGGGAAGAATGCCCGTTTTGCGGGGATGAGCACACACGGCGATACTGTGATGTATTGGGATAATATTTTAACACCTGTGCATGATGAACAAGGAAATACGACCAGTATTCTCTGTGTATCACGTGATATTACCCGTCAACGTGTTGCCGAAGCTAAACTAAAAATCAGCAGTGAATATGATGATCTGACTGGTCTGATGAATCGTCGTGCCTTCAAAAATAAATTAAAAGCGGCGATTTCACAAGCAAATCGTGAAAAAACACTTATTGGTATGATGTTTATTGATCTCGATCATTTTAAAAACATTAACGATACTTTAGGTCATCCTGCTGGAGATCATCTACTTAAAGTCTTATCTAAACGTCTGCAAAAGAGTTTGGATCGCAAGTGTATTGTTTCACGTTTAGGTGGAGATGAATTTGCAATTATTGTCTCAGGGATGACCTCAGAAGAAGAATTACATCAAACTACACAGAAAGTGCTTAAACAAAATATTGCCCCCATTACTTATGCAGGAAAAGTGATTAATAGTGGGATGAGTATTGGATGTGCCATTTATCCTAAAGATGCTCAAGATGTATTCGGATTGATGAAATGTGCGGATACCGCTCTAAATGATCTTAAAGAAAAAGGTCGTGGTGGGTATCGTATGTATGATGACGAAATGTTTGCACTTGCTGAAAAGAAGATGCAACAACTTGATACTGCTCGCTATATCATACAGTACAATTTAATCGAACCGTATTATCAACCTAAGGTTCGCTTAGATAACTGTCAGCTAATCGGATTTGAGGCTTTGATGCGTTGGCATGATACACAGCAGCAACTTCATTATCCAGCTTCAATCTCAGAAGCGTTTAACGATTATGAGCTGGCCAGTAAAATCAGTGAAATCATGCATCAAAAGATTTTCAGTGACATGGCAGATTGGATGTCTAAGGGCGTTCAACTTGTACCGATCTCAATTAATGCCTCTCCAGTTGAATTCATGCGTGACAATTATGCAGAATTGTTAATTCAACGTTTAGAACGACATCAAATTCCTGCTCATTTAATCGAGGTTGAGATTACAGAACATATTCTGGCTGAGCGTGGAATAGAATTTGTGATTCGAGCACTACAAAAGCTCAAAAATTATGGTCTTCGAATCTCATTGGATGATTTCGGAACCGGTCATTCTTCAATGACGCATTTAAGAGATTATCCTGTCGACTGTCTCAAGATTGATTATGCTTTTGTGAATCGAATGAATGAGGAGAAGTCAATCAATTCAATTGTAGAGGGCATTGCTAAGCTCGGACCTATTCTGTCATTGGATGTGATCGCAGAAGGTGTCGAAACATGCCAACAGCTCTTAAGTCTTCAGGATGTTGGCTGTGCATATGGTCAAGGCTTTTTATTTAGCCAAGCGATTTGTAAGTCTGAGGCTGAGCAACTGATGCTCAAACAAGTATGTGCTATAAAAGATTGGCTTCCTACAGATAAGCAATAAACCATTGATATATTTGAGTTATGATTGATATAACAATATTTTTTATATAAATTGCTTGTCAATCAGTCTATTTATGCGTATTTTACTTTTAAGGGTTATATTTTAGATAATTTGATGAAAACGACACACTTGATTACTAACGCTTATTATTATTTTTGGCAATTTAACATCTAGTTGCCTAGACGCGTTCGGGCAACAAAAATGTTGCCCATCAAGTTTATACCTGATTGGCAACACCAATCAGGTTTTTTTTCATCTCAACAAATATAGGAGCATCTCATGAAAACATTGAATACTTTTTATTTTAGCAACGGTTATTGGTTCTATTTTAGTCAAGAACAAAACCCAGCCAATAGACACCTCACGCTCAAATAAAAGATAGGGCAATTGCTGCCCAAAGGAATTCAAGATGAATGCAATTAATTCTCAGCTTATAACCACAGCTCAACATACTTTAGAAAAAAAATTAAGCTTACCATTAGAACTAAAATCAGCTTTACCAGTTAGTCCGATAGTTTCACTTCAAATTCGTCAACATCGCCAAACAATACAAGACATTTTAGCGGGTCATGATCCACGTTTATTGGTCATTACTGGTCCATGTTCGATTCATGATCCTAAAGCAACCCTCGAATACGCACAAAAATTAAAACAACTGCAAGAACAAGTCAAAGATCAGATTTTCATCGTGATGCGTACTTATATTGAAAAACCTCGCACCACTGTAGGATGGAAAGGCTTCTTGTATGATCCAGATTTAAATGGTTCAGCAGATATGCAAAAAGGACTTGAACAGTCTAGATCACTCTTCATTCAAATTGCTGAAATGGGTTTGCCGTTGGCCACAGAAATCTTAAGCCCAATGGCAACAGGATATTTTGATGATTTGATTTCATGGGGCGCGATTGGGGCGAGAACAAGCGAGTCGCAAATTCACCGTGAAATATCTAGCCATATGCCTTATAGCATTGGGTTCAAAAACGGTACAGATGGATCAATCCAAATTGCATTGGATGCGATTCAGTCCGCTTCACAACCGCATCAATTTCTTGGTTTAAGTCAAGATGGTGGTCCAAGCATTTTATCTTCAAAGGGTAATCCGCATGCACATTTGATCTTACGTGGATCGAATCAGGGTACAAATTACCAATTATCTGAAATTAAAAAGATTCAAGAAAACAATAACCATGTACTACCAGCTTTGATTATTGATTGTAGCCATGGAAACAGCGCTAAGAATCCATTGAATCAACCTGCTGTATTAAAGCAAATTGTGAATGAACGACCTCAAACACAAGTCCGTGGCGTCATGCTAGAAAGCTTTTTAGTCGATGGCAATCAGAAAATTTCTGATCACATGACTTATGGTCAATCAGTGACTGATGGATGCTTGGGTTGGTTAAGTACAGAGCAATTGATTTTGGATGTTGCTCAACAACTCTCCTAATATAATTCGTAAAAAAGAACCCATGAAATATGGGTTCTTTTTTTTGCCTTTAAGATTTGAATGTTTGTTCAAAGCATTAAATATTTGATGAAACAGCTGAAATAACCTTATATTTCTATTAGTATTTTAAGTATTTAATATTTACAACTTGGGGAAATTAATGTTCAGTAATGAATTACTTAGCGAAGCTCGGCAATTCATGTTCAGATTGCTTAAAAGCGTTTTTGACCATGAGGGATCAGATTTATTTATTTCAGCTGATTTTCCTCCAAGTATGAAACATCAAGGTTCAATGAAGCCTTTAAGTTCTCAAGCTTTGACTGCAGAAAAAACAAAACTATTCGCTTATAGCTTAATGAATGAAAAACAAAGAGCAGAATTTGAGAGTGAATTAGAATGTAATTTTGCCATTAATGTCCCAGATGTATCGCGCTTTCGCGTGAATGTTTTTCAACAGCAACTTAATGTAGGGATGGTCATTCGTACCATTACCTCTGAAATTCCAAACTTTGAAAAGTTGAAATTACCAGAAACATTGAAAGATGTGGTAATGGAAAAGCGAGGTTTAATTCTAGTGGTTGGTGGCACTGGATCGGGTAAATCTACTTCACTTGCTGCCATGATTGATTACCGTAATGAGAACTCAGCAGGGCACATCATTACTGTAGAAGATCCAGTTGAATACGTGCATAAACATAAAAAATCAATGGTCACTCACCGAGAAGTCGGAGTGGACTGTCACTCATGGCATAATGCGCTTAAAAACACACTTCGTCAGGCACCAGATGTAATTTTAATTGGCGAAATCCGTGATACGGAGACCATGGAGCATGCGATCGCTTTTGCAGAGACTGGTCATCTGTGCTTAGGCACGTTGCATTCGAATAATGCCAATCAAACCTTAGATCGAATTATCAACTTTTTCCCTGAAGAACGGCGCAATCAGTTGCTTATGGATCTTTCATCAAATATGAAAGCCATTATTTCTCAACGTTTAGTTCGAACTGAAGATGGTGTCGGACGTAGAGCTGCTGTAGAAGTCATGCTAAATACACCTTTAGTTTCTGATTTGATTTTGAAAGGTAACTTTCATGAGTTGAAAGAAATTATGACCAAGTCGCGAGAACTTGGTATGCAAACATTTGACCAAGCATTATTTGATTTATATAACGAAGGTGCGATCAGTTATGATGAAGCCATTCGTAATGCTGACTCTAAAAATGAATTACGTCTACAGATTAAGCTAAAAAGTACACGCGTCCGAGAGAATGCTGAAACCTCTTCACAAACCTTCAGTATGTTTGATGAAGATGCAGAGAGCTAATTAAATAAAAAAGCCTTCATCTGAAGGCTTTTTTTTGGACAAATTTTTAGCTATCTAGAACGCTTTTACTTTAGTTTGAACAACGAAGCGGTAAAACAGCAAGCTTAATAGCGTCAATATCGCGCATAATATATATGCAATCGAATACTGATAGTGTGTGATCACAATACCTAAAATAAAAGAACCTAATGCGATGCCAATATCGTAAAAGGTGTAAAAAGTTGAACTCGCATGTCCAACACGTTCACGTGCTACAGCTTGAATGGCTTGCGTTTGGAGACATGGCTGAGCAGACCCAAAGCCTATACCAATAAAGACAGCAGATATCAATAATCCGGCAGCAGAATGAATTTGGCTTAGAATGAATAGCCCAATGCTAAAGCTCACAATCGCTGGATAGACAACGTAGGCAGGACCCTTAGAGTCATATAACTTTCCTGTGAAAGGTCTTAGAAGCATCATGGAAATTGCAAAAACAGCAAAGAATAAGCTCGCATAGGTCAATAAATTTTTTGATTCAGCATATGTCGAGATAAAAGACATGATACTTGCATAAGAAAATGAGATGAGCATCGCCATCATCGCAACAGGTAAAGCTTTAATCTCAACAAAATCATGAACACTAATTTTTGTTTTGCGCTTAACAGTTTGAAATTGTGTCTGGATCGGAATCAAAAAGCAGAACAAATAACCAATAAAAACAATTGCAGCTAAAAGTGTAGCCACTGGAATATATCCCGATGGTTGAATGAGAATCAAGCCCAACATGGGTCCTAGTACAATGGCAAGATTGACTGACATGACAAAATAGCCCATGCCTTCACCTTTACGCTGATTTGGAATGAAGTCATTGACGATTGGTATCATGGCAGTGGTCAAAATACTGAACCAAATTCCTTGTAGTAACCGAATGACCAGTAATAGGGTTAGATTATCAGCAAAGATATAAGCGAAAGAGAGCACTACAAAAAATGACTCAGAGATATAAAGTGCTTTTTTAAGCCCAATCTTCTCGATAATGAGACCGGTAAACGGTCGTATTGCGATCGATGAAGCTAGAAACAAAGTCAGTGCAAGCCCAGCTTGGGTAATATTACCATTTAAATCATTAAGAATATAAATTGGCAATATCGTTGTCTGAGCAAAATAGAAGATGAAAATAAATAAGTTATTAATTAGACACAGAATAAAAGATTTATTCCATAGATGCTCAGCATGTATAGAAGACATAGACAACCTTGAAATATTGAACCATTAAAAGCTTCAATCTGTGCCAAATAAAATTATTTTTGGTTTTGGTCAGCAATGAAGTAGGGAGAGAAGTTGAATTAATTATAATCAAATTACATGAAAATTACAGCAAAAAGTGAGCCATTCATCCGAAAATGTATAAATAAAAAACCAGTCCGTAGACTGGTCATAAATATCACAAACCTGATTCATAATCTGTATTTGAGAGAAGTTGTTCTACATCTGCCAAATTAGATGGTTTAATTTTGTAGATCCAGCCTTTGCCATAGGGATCATCATTTACAAAATCTGGATCATCTTCTAGATTTTCATTAATTTCTACAACTACACCACTTACAGGAGCATGAATATCAGAAGCTGTTTTCACAGACTCAACTACACCCGCTTGTTCACCAGCAGTCAATTCACGACCTACTTCAGGTGCTTCTACATAGACAAGATCACCCAATGCATCTTGTGCGTGATCTGAGATCCCAGTAACAACGAGATCACCTTCAATACGTACCCATTCGTGTGTGCGAGCATATTTAAGCTCTGAAGGATGATTCATCACGACTCCTCAATTCGATTTGAAAAATTTTCTTGTGTTATACAGTGTTTTATTTAAAAACGAAAGTTCTATAAATATGGATCTTTACGCCAACTGCTTGGACTTCGACCACTCCAACGTTTAAATGCACGACTGAAATTCGCAACATCTGAATAACCGAGTTCATCTGCGATTTGTTCGAGTGAATAGTCAGTACGTGACAGTAGGGAGGTTGCATGACGATATCGAACTTCATCCACTAAGGTTGAAAAAGAAGTTCCTTCTGCAGCCAACTGACGTTTCAATGTACGATCAGACATATGCAGGCGATCTGCCACATTTTCAATACTTAAATAGTGTTGTTCAGAATGTGTCAAAATATCGCGAACACGCATTGAAATTCGACGGCGTTCGCCCAGCTCTGATAGTTCTGCTTCGCACTGATTAATTGCAATTTGACTGGCAATCGGATCTGCGTTAACCATCTTCAGGCCTAAATAACTTTTATCGAAACTGGCAAGAAAATGAGTCTGGTCAAAATGAATAATCGTTTTGGGATGTAGACGACTGATGTATTTGTCAAAGCCTTCAGGTTTCGGGAAGTCAAAATTAATTTCGCCATACAAATCATTAATGCCTGTCAGTGCTTTTGCCATGGTAATGACACCAAAAGTCAAAGCCATGACAATTTCAGTTCTCAGCGGTTCAAGATCAATATCACATTGTAACTGCAAAGAAACTTGTTCTGTAAATGTCGAGAAATGAAATTGCAGAAAAGGCATACGCAGTTGTATAAAGCGATTGGCTAAAATAAGTGCATCAGTAATCTCATTCGAGGTCATAATGGCATAGCCAATAAAACCATGGATAGAAATCCGCATTTGGTTTCCAAGATGATAACCAAGAGAACTTTCACCTGTCATTTTGCGCGCGAGAATAATCATCTCATTCGCTACATGTAGTGGAATTCTAAATTCAGGATCGGCAAGTTGCTCGTTGGTGAATCCAAAGGGAGCGAATAGCGACTCAGCACTATAACCCCAACGAGAAACAACATCTAAAAGTAAGAGTCCGTAAACACCTGGAATGCCTAAATCTGGGCGAACTGAAACTGTTTTCATGTGCGATCCATTGCTTTACACAATTTTTTTCATAATTTTTGGTGAAAATAATACTGACATAAATTCCAGATAGAAAATACCAATTTTGTCGGACAAATCTAGTGTGAAACCGATGTTTAAGCCTTAAAAACGACAATTTTTGTGGTTGAAATCAACAAAACATCACCATGCTGATTTTTTGTTTGTGTGACATAACTCACAATTCCGCGATCTAGCTTTGTTTTAGAAGGATTGATAGCAACAATTTCAACTTCCACATGCAAACGATCACCAGCACGAGCTGGTTTTGGCCATCTTAAGCTTGACTCTGAACCGATAAGCCCCTTGGCAATTGGAAAACATTCAGTCCAAAGACGCATGGTAATGGCTGACGTTTGCCAACCACTGGCTGCGATACCTTGAAAAATAGGATGATCTTTCGCAGCCTCTTCATCAGTATGAAAGACTTGAGGGTCGTATTTTTGTGCAAATTCTTTAATTTCTTCGAGTGTTAACTCATATTCACGACTTTTAAACTGATCACCCACTTTTAAATCATCAAGATAAAGCATCTTCGTCTAATTCCTTGTCTTTCACTTTTTGTTCAACTAAAAATCCACCCGTTTGGCGTTGCCAAAGTTGGGCATAAATTCCATTCTGTTGGATCAGCTCATCGTGAGATCCTTGTTCTACGATATTTCCTTGATTCAAAACAATTAATCGATCCATTTGAGCAATTGTTGAAAGGCGGTGTGCAATTGCAATTACCGTTTTACCTTCCATCAAGTCATCAAGGCTTGCCTGAATCGCAGCCTCCACTTCTGAATCGAGTGCGCTGGTTGCTTCATCTAAAATCAAAATTGGAGCATCTTTTAGGAATACCCGTGCAATTGCTATACGCTGTCTTTGCCCACCAGATAATTTTACACCACGTTCACCCACATAAGCGTCATATCCTGTCTGACCACGTAGATCTGTAAGCTGAGGGATAAACTCTTCTGCTCGAGCTTTACGGACAGCTTCATACATTTCTTCATCAGTCGCTTCAGGTCGACCATATTTAATATTCTCAGCAACACTTCGATGCAGCAAAGAAGTATCCTGCGTCACGAGAGCAATGTTTTTTCTTAAACTATCTTGGGTGACTTCATCAATCGCTTGGCCATCGATATAAATTTTACCTTGTTGGGTTTGATAAAAATGAAGTAGTAGTTGGATCAGTGTCGATTTTCCAGCACCAGACCGACCGACAATTCCAATTTTTTCACCCGGTTTAATTTCTAAATTCAAGTGATTAATAACATTTTTTTGATTATATGCAAAGCTCACATTATCAAATTTAATTGCACCAGAGTGTACCTCGAGTGGCAGTGCAGCTTCTTTGTCTTGAATTGCTATTGGTTTTGCTAGCGTGGTCATCCCATCTTGGATGGTACCAATATTTTCAAATAAGGCTGAAGTTTGCCACATCATAAAAGAAGCCATACTATTCAGCTTTAAAATCATGGCTGTCGTTGCGGCGATCACACCGATGTTTGCTTCACCAATAAACCAAAGCCAAACTGCTGTACCTAAAACGCCAAAGAATAAAATTGCGGTCAGTAGATTAATGCTAATTTCATAAGCAGTTCCCAGACGCATCTGGGTATACACCGTCTTCATAAAAAGTTGCATAGACTCTTTGGCATATTGGCTTTCACGACCAGCATGTGCAAACAATTTTACTGTTTGTATATTTGTATAAGCATCAGTCACACGACCAGTCATCACCGCGCGTGCATCAGCCTGCTTTTTTGAAATTTTTCCAAGTCGCGGGATAAAGAAGGATGCCGCGCCAATGAATAAAATCAACCATGCCATCAAGGGAATAAGGAGTAGAGGGGAGACGTTTCCTAAAACCACACTGATGGTAATAAAATAAATCACCACATAAGTAACGATATCCCCCAAAATTACCCAAAATTCACGAACAGCAAGTGAAGTTTGCATGACTTTAGCTGACAATCGACCTGCAAAATCATTGTGAAAAAAGTCCAAGCCTTGAAGAAGTAATAAGTTGTGAAAACGCCAACGCAAGCGCATTGGAAAGCTGCTGAATAATATCTGATGCCTTATGATTGATTGCAAACTTGCAAAGAAAATATTAGCCAGTAGAAAACCAGATAAAATCATTAGATTTGTTTGGTTATTTTCGAGAAAATTTTGAGGCGTCGATGCGGATAACCAATCGACTAAATGACCAATTTGAGAGAAGAAAATAGCTTCAAATGAAGCTGTTGCTGCAGTAAATAACACCAACGCCAGGAGATAACGCTTAACTCCTGATGCTGCTTGCCAAACAAATGGAAAAAATTTCTTCGGCAAGGGCTGATTTAAATCTTTGGATGGATATGGATCAACGAGTCTTTCAAACCACTGCAGCATACGACTAATCTTAATTCATCTAATCAAAACTCAGTTTACTGTGTCTTGAGGAATCTTGAAATCATTCCCAGAAGGAATCTGGAATATTTTTAATCCGAATTCAGGTAGAATCGCCAAAAGATGATCAAAAATATCGGATTGGATCGCCTCATAAGCCACCCATGCTGTCGTGTTTGTAAAAGCATAAATTTCTATAGGCAAACCTTCACCTGTCGGTTGTAATTGACGAACGATTAAAGACTGATTTTGTGCAATACCTGGATGATTTTTTAAATAGTATTCAATATATGCGCGGAATGTTCCTAAATTGGTTAAACGACGTTGGTTATTGACCCCATTATTTGCATATTGCTGATTAAAGTTTTTTAACTCAGTTTGTTTCTCATCCAGATATTTTTCTAAAATCAGAAATTCTTTAAGTTTGCTGTATTCCATTGCAGATAAGAAGTGAACACTATTTTGATCGATATAGAGTGCACGTTTAATACGACGAACACCTTGCTCTTGCATACCTCTCCAGTTCTTAAAAGTATCTGTCACCAAACGATTGGTCGGAATAGTGGTATAGGTCTTATCAAAGTTTTGTACGGTCACCGTATGTAATGACATATCAATGACATCGCCATCCGCATTTAAGGTTGGCATTTCAATCCAATCACCAATTCGAACCATGTCATATGAAGAGATTTGAACTGAAGCCACTAGAGATAGAATTGTATTTTGGAAAACCAGCATGAGTACTGCTGCCATTGCCCCGAAACCTGCCAATAGCGTGAAAACATCTTTTTTAAGAAATGTTCCTATGACCATCAGAGCACAAACAACAAAAATAATCAGTTTAACTAACTGTAAATAACCCTTAATTGGCTTATTGTGAGATTTAGGATTACGTTGATAAATAATATTAAAAATGGTGAGAAGCTGACTAATTGCTAAGGCTATGGTTAAGAAAATGAAGGCTTGTGCAAACATCTGAATTAATGTAATGACTTTTTCAGACAGGTGCGGAACCGTTACTATTCCATTCATAATCACCAATGCTGGGACAATGTTTGCAATTCTTCGAATAACGCTATGTTCCGCTAAGACATCACTATAACTAAAACGTAGTTTGCTAATAATTTTGCGAATACCACGGACGACCACTTGTTTAGCAATAAAATTTGCGATAAATGCAATGAGAATAAGAATGCTCAGAGAGGTCAACATCTCTAACCAAGGAAATTGATCTGACCATTCTTGGATTTGAGTTACAAAATTTAATCTGTCCAACTTGATCACCTCTAAATGAATTGGCATTAGCTTAATGGTTTAAGTTATTAAATTTATTAGAGTTAACGTTTATCAAACAGAATAGATTAAATAAATTACTTGAAATACATTTTATGAACTTCTATTTTAAATATAATTAATGTGAAATAAGTCACGCTATAAAATTTCGTAGATTATCGTCATTACATTTTCAAATTATAAAACCCATGTTTAAATCTAATTTAATCTTTTTTATATCGATCTCTCTGTGTTCTTTGCTTTTTTCGAAAGCTCCTCAAAGAAGCATTATTGAACTTGCTCATTTTCAGCAATTAGAAAATGAAAAAATAATGCGAGAAAGTCAATCCATTGATTTTTTTGAGCTCTCCAAAATACCATCGATTGAAAAAAATCGAATCAGAGAATAGAAGACGAGCGCAGAAAATTGATAGACTCATCTCATGATGGTTGGAAGCAGCAATATGACTCAAAGCAACTTAATCGTGAATTTATACCTGCTGCACCGCAATCTGAATCACATATAGAGCGTTAAAAAAGCCTAATAAATTAGGCTTTAGAGAGATTTACCACATTAAATCATCTGGAATAACATAAGCTGCATATGGATCTTCCTCATCCGTAATAGCCTCATTTTTCTCAGCATTATTCACAATAATAAATCCTTCGACTTTTTCATTAATCCGCTCAGATAACGCTCTTGGTAGAACTGCATAGCTAGCTTGATCTTTGGCGATGACTAATGTGCCTGCCACGAGTGCATTGTAAACTTGTTGATTAATATAAATTTTCTTAATTTTATTTTCATCAACGAACTGGTAGCTGATTTCACCATCAATATCTTTGATTTTATGTTGACCAATCATTTGCACTACTGCTGCACGTAATGCTTTTTCATCTTGCTGGCGTTTGATTTCAAGATTAAGATTCTGATCTTTTTCTAGTTTTTGCTTTAAATCTTGTTCGATTTTAGCTTTAATCTCAGCTTCGTTGCTTTGACCCGTGCGTTGCTCATGCACAGCTTGTTTAGAAAGTTTTTTAGCCTTTTTTTGATCGACTAAACCAGCTTTGAGCAATTGTGCTTGCAAGGCATTTTTTACCATGAGTAATACCAACTACGATTTTTGAAAATAACAATGACGGAAATATAAAATCCAATAGATCAGGGTCAGTAAAAAACTTAAACCTGCAGGAATTAAAAACGCTTCTAATTGTAAATAAGGATAGCTGAATGCCGCAACAGTACTGCCAATAATAAAACCAAATAAAATCACTAAATGCAAAATAACTTTTCTGGATTCCGTTGTCAGACCTCTTACAAAATATCCAAATGCTAAACCAAGATCGGTTAAGACACCAGAAAGGTGAGTCGTGCGAATAATCGCACCTTTATAATGACTTACCATGGCATTTTGTACACCCATCGCACAACACGCCCATAGCAGCGCATAACGAGGATAATAGGGAATAAATACCCAACAGAGCAGAATAAAAAGAGTCACTAAACTCAATGGTAAACCATATCTGCGTCCGAGTTTAAATTGACTATTCCCCAATATCAGACCGCTAAAACTAGAGCCTAAAACATAACTCAAGATAATAAGAATCAGAAAAATTACAGCTTTGAAATCATGGTCAATAAGACCGATCGCAAGTAAACTTGCATTGCCTGTCATATGTGAAACTGACTGATGTAATAAAGAAATGAGACCCAAAACGTTGATCATGCCTGCATTTACTGCAAGCATGAAAGCCCCAAATTGTACCCAGTTTGGAAGGAATTGAAATGGCATATCTTTCATTCTAAAAGTTTATGCCATGAATATATTATTTTGAAGGTGCGCGATCAACCGCAGCAGTAAACAGTACATCTGTAGATGAGTTGAGGGCTGTTTCAGTTGAATCTTGTAGAACACTGATCACCATACCTATTGCTACGACTTGCATAGCCACATCAGGTGAAATATTGAATAGCCCACAAGCGACAGGAATCAATAACAGTGAACCACCTGCTACACCAGAAGCCCCGCAAGCAGAAACTGTAGCAACAACAGAAAGAACAAGCATCGTGGTAAAGTCAACAGAAATACCCAGTGTATTGACAGCTGCCAATGTAAGGATAGTAATGGTCACGGAAGCACCTGCCATATTGATTGCTGCCCCTAATGGAATCGCAACACTCGCTGTCGATTCATTCACGCCCAAACGCTTGGCAAGATCCAAGTTCACCGGAATATTTGCTGCTGAACTACGGGTGAAAAATGCGGTGATCCCACTTTCACGTAGACATTGAATGACCAATGGATAAGGATTTGAACGCGTAACAAATGCCACCATAATTGGGTTAATTACAAGTGCAACAAAGAACATAGTCCCTAATAGAACAGATAATAATTGTGCATAACTTGCTAAGGTTTTAAGACCTGCATCTGCAAAAGTAACCGCAACAAGTCCAAAAATACCGAAAGGTGCAAAACTGATGACAAGACGAATCACGTGATTCACGGCATTCGCAGCATCCGTCAGACACTGTTTTGTGGTGTCTGTGGCATGACGAAATGCTATACCCAGTGCAACAGCCCAACCCAAAATCCCAATAAAGTTTGCTTCACTTAATGCAACGATAGGATTCGCAACAAAACTGAGTAATAAATTTTTAAGAATTTCAGTCAAGCTGCCAGGTGGTTGTAAATCAGCTTGCGCAGCGACATCTAAGAAAAGAGTGCTTGGAAATAAATTACTCACAATGACAGCAGTTAACGCAGATAAAAACATACCTACGGCATACATCATCATAATGGGTTTGATTTTCGCACTGCTGCTATCACCAACTTTAAAGTTTGCAATCGAAGAAAGAACCAAAACAAAAACAAGAATTGGTGCAACAGATTTAAGGGCTTTAATAAATAAATCACCCAGCAAGCTTAATTGTGGTGCAACTTGAGGAAAAAATATAGCCACCAAAACGCCAAGAATAATGGCGATAATGATTTTGGTGACTAAACTCAAACGTGCTAGAGCAGTGAACATAACTGAACCTAATAATGCCGAGTCTGGCTTAAAATCGGATAAATAAGTGGGGTATTCTATACTTAAAAATGATTTTAAATATAAAACTTATTCATAATAAAAATTAAGTGAATCAAATCACTGGATTTTTTTTGATAATTCTTACTTAAGAATATCAAATTCTTATGCAAAAGATGATTTATTTTCGCTGAAATTCGGGTCTAATTCATATACTGCTTGGAAATGAGTGAGGTATATTTTACCTGTCAGATGTTGTATCCAATTTGTTGAATTTAAGCGATCCATAACAGGACCTTTAACTTCGCTTAAGTGTAGTTGAATATTGAGTTTAGATAACTCAGAATTCATTTCTTCAAGAGTCTCTAAAGCTGAATAGTCAATATTACTAATACTGGAACAGTTAATGACAACATGTTGAAGCTCATCATGTTGGCTAACCTCTGAAATAATAAATTCCTTCAGGGTGTTTGCATTGAGAAAACTCAAATTTTCATCAATTCTCACCGAAACGAGCCTTTTACTGGTAATAACCTGGTGCCTTGAAATATTTCTAAAATGCTGCGTGCCTTCAACGAGACCAATCACTGCAATATGTGGACGACTAATTCTCCACAACAGCAACACAAATGTTGAAATAATACCCACCATTAAGCCTGTCGTAATATCTACACACAGCACTCCTAAAAATGTGAGTGTCATTGCTAAACCATCTGCTTTAGAATATTTCCAAGCCGCTATAAATGGTTTAATTTCAACAAGTTTCCATATCGACACAATGATTGTTGCAGCCAATACTCCTAAAGGTAAATATTCAAATAGGCTTGTAAAATATAGACTGACCACAATAATAAGTAGCGAGGATAAAACCCCAGCCATAGGTGTTTTTGCACCAGCATCAGCATTGACCACTGTACGTGATAAGCTACCAGTGACAGGAAATGCGCCACTGATTCCAGCGCCAAAATTTGCAACACCGAGCGCAACAAGCTCTTGATTACTGTTCAAATTACTACGTGATTGAAAAGCCGTAGCTTGCGCTATCGAAATAGATTCAACGAAACTCACCATAGCGATCATTACTGCGCCAGGAAGCAATATTTTTACCATGTCCCAAGTCCAGTACGGCATTTGAATCGGGGGTAATCCACTTGGAATTTCACCTACTGTTTTAATTCCATAGGCAGTTAAATCAAAGGACTGAACCAGTAAGATTGAAAATAGCACTAAGCATAATGGTAATGCTTTTTGTATAAATTGCATCATTTTTTGATGATTTGAAAATGCTGGAATTTTAAATAATTGTGGTAAATAAATGAGCGCTAAAATTGAAGCTAAACCCAAAGATAAGCTGGCCAAATCATATAAAGAAATGTATTGAGCCAAACTCGTAAAAAATTCGATTAAATTACTGGATTGCAATGGAATATTAAGAATAAATTTTATTTGACCTAATGCAATTAAGACAGCTGAAGCAATGATAAAACTCTTAATCACAGGATGGCTAATGAGACGAATCAAAAAACCAAATCTAAATAGCCCCAATAAAAATGAAATTATGCCAACCATTACTGCTAGCAAATAGGCAGCTTGAATATAGACTGGTGAACCCACTTCATATAATGGCTGTAATGTAGCAAAAGTCATCATGGAGATTAATGCAACTGGACCAATTGAAAGGGTAGTACTCCCTCCAATCAATGCATAAGCAATCATAGGGATAATACTGGCATATAACCCCATAATTGGAGGTAAGCCTGCAATCATGGCATATGCCATGCCTTGTGGTACAAGCATTGCAAGCACGATCACAGATGCAAGAAAATCAGATTTAAAATCTTGAGTATTGTATTTTTTTAACCATTTCCAAGCTGGGATGATTCGTTCCACAGAATGCTTCGTTAAATCCATACAAATCTCTAAATCACATTTATGTATATATTATGCATAAAAAGTGATAAACAAGCACTGAGTATTGTTGATAAGGATCATCAAGAATTTGATTAATGATCCTTAGCGTATGAATTTAATCGAATATTTTTTTAAAAGGTTGTATCTGTTCAAGCTGAAAAGCGAGATCTATCAGTAAACGTTCTTGTCCCAAATCAGCAGAAAGCTGAATACCTATCGGTCTTGAATCTAATTTGGTCATACCCATCGGCAATGATATCGCTGGAGCACCTGCGATATTTTGAATAGGTGTGAATGCCACATAATTTCTTAAACGCTCAAATAAAACATCAAATTCGAGTTGAGGTGAAAGATATCCAATTTGAGGCGAAACATGCGCTAAAACTGGCGAAAGGATGACATCATATTGTTGGAATATTTGTTGATAGATGCGCTGGATTTGCTTTAAACGGTACAGAAATAAAGGAGTTTTATAGAAATTTTTCTTGTACAAGTTTGCAAGCCCAACTGTTAGATGATCTAACTCATTCACGTTAAAATCTTTGCCAAGTAGCGGTTTTCCAAACTGTTGAATCATAAATGATAAAAACCCCCAATAGTGGCTGAAATCATCTACAAACGAATCTGGAAGAGGAAGTGAAAACTCTTCAATATGATGACCTAAATTCCTGAGTAATTGAGCAGTAGACTCAACAGTTTGACGGGTCTCAGCATCAGTATTGGTTTGTAATGAATCATAAACAAGGCCAATCCGTAAAGGTTTGCTGGATGGATGCTGGATTAAGCCAATTTCGGGTAATTTTTTTGGCTTATATTGTTTTTCCATTTCAGCAAAGAAAAACGCGGTATCACGCACAGAACGTGTTAAAACACCATCTGAAACAAGGTCAATTGGTAAATACTGCGAACCTTCATTTGGATACCAACGACCACGTGTCGGCTTTAAACCGACTAAACCGCAATTTGCTGCAGGAATTCGTATCGAACCACCACCATCATTTGCATGTGCAATTGGTACTACGCCTGATGCAACGAGTGCCGCAGCTCCACCTGAAGAAGCTCCACACGAATAATCAGTATGCCAAGGATTGCGTGTGTAATCCCCAGACTTAAATTCTGTTGAAGCATTTAAGCCAAATTCAGGCATTTTGGATTTACCCAGTGCAATTAAGCCTGTATCTAACATTTGTTGAGTAATTTTAGAATTTTTGATCTTTTCATTGGATTTGAACGATGTTGATCCTTGTTGCGTAGGAAAACCAATAAGATCCAAATTATCCTTAATAAATGTAGGGATTGCAGAAAAAATCTGATTTGGTTTAAAAGTAGGCGATTTAAGTATTTGTTCGAAGTTTTCGAATTCAATTGCATTTAGCAGAGGATTTACGAATTTTGCGCGTTCAATCGTAGCTCTTAAAACTTCATCAATTGAGATGTCTTTAGATTGAATTCTGTTTGAGAGCTCAATTGCATCACTTGTACCTAATATATCATCCGTGAAAGCATGAATTCTTTTTTGATTATCCATAATCGATTTTCTTTAAAATTGACTAAGCATATCTATACACATGAAATATTGATTTGTCGATTGACCAGAGATTGATCCGCCACATGTTATTCACCAATTAAAATGTCTATGTGATAAACCATTTAAAATGTCCTGTTTTTAACCACAAGAGTCAAGCATAGGATTTAAATTTCTT